>JAFGAQ010000047.1 GCA_016933595.1 Opitutales bacterium
TCCCTTGGGGAGATTTCCAGTGCCATGGAAAAGACCTTCGGACGCCATCAGGCGGTCATCCGCTCGATTTCCGGTGTCTATGGCAACGAATTTGGAAAACAGGAAGCCATGCAGGAACTCAGAGCCATGACCGATGCCTTCGCGAAGAAGGAAGGACGTCGTCCGCGCATCATGATCGCTAAAATGGGCCAGGACGGACACGACCGCGGAGCAAAGGTGGTCGCTACCGCCTATGCCGACATGGGATTCGATGTGGACATCGGACCCCTCTTCCAGACTCCGGAGGAGACCGCACGCCAAGCAGTCGAGAACGACTGCCACGTGGTTGCCATGAGTTCGCTGGCCGCCGGGCATAAGACCCTTCTGCCTCAGTTGGTTGGGGAACTCGCCAAACTCGATCGGGAAGATATCGTCGTGATTTGCGGCGGGGTGATTCCGGTTCAGGACTACGACTTCCTCCTCCAAAACGGAGCATCGGCCATTTTCGGACCGGGAACCGTCATCACCGATTCCGCCAGGAAGATTCTCGAGATCCTCAACGAGCGACTCGGGCATTGATCTCCTGAATTCGTTTTGATTCAGCTCCCGTCACCCTGCCTACGCTCGGGACGGGAGCAGGAATCAACCACCTCTGGTGGAAAAACCGTGCATTCAATCGGTCCGGTGATTCGTCTGAACAGGTCAGGAGGATAATGGTATGATCAACCGATCTGAGAAACCTAAAGCCACCGTTTCAACGATCATCATCGCGCTTCTAGCGCTGGTGGTAATCGTGCAGGGAATCTGGATCATCCGTTCCACGTTTCGGGACCATGATGCATTGGAAGCCACGGACCCATTCGGGTCCGACAGTCTCTTTGACGTATTCGACCGAAGCACCCGAAGTGGATGGATGATCGATCCCAATACGTGGGATCCGCATGCCGAGATGGAAAGACTGCAGCAAAGAATGGACCGGTTTCTTGAAGAGGCGATGCGCCGCACCGGACAAAACACCCGGGGTCTTTTTCCCGGCGACGGGAAGTTGATCAATCCGCGCGTGAACATGGAAGAATCGGATACGGCATTCGAGATCACGGTCGAGCTTCCGGGTGCAGAGGATGCCCAAATCGAGACGACTTTGGAAGATCAGCAACTCACCATTAAGGCTGATATCAAAATTGATGTCGAAACCCAGTCAAACGGAGGAAACACCGTCATCCGGGAACGACGGAGTGGACGTTTTCAGCGGAGCCTGATTTTACCCGCGCCAGTGGATGCGGCAAAAATGACAACGTCTTACAAAAACGGGGTGCTGGACATTCACGTTCCAAAGGTCGCCGAAGATCCCGCCACTTCCAATCCTTGAAGCGATGCCTCAGTCGTAGCTCAGGTCCCGTGCTTTGCCCCGGAACACATAGTATGCTACCATCGTGTAGCCGATAAGGAACGGAAGCACGAGAACGGCTCCTGCCAAAATGACCATCAAAGAAGCCGGTGCTGCTGCCGCATCCACGATCTGGAGCTTACCAGGAATGATGAATGGATAGAAACTGTAGACCAGCCCGACAAAACCTAATACAAAGATGCAGACCGCAATCGCAAATGGCATCCAGGAGAGTTTATCATCCGGCAAGGGCAACACCCCGCACAAAAAGTGCATGAGAAGGGTGAGAATAACCGAAACCACCGGCATCACAATGAGCAAAGTCAGTTCGGGGAAGGCCAGCATGCGATCGTAAATGCGGGTATCCGCAAACACCGCTGACATGCTGCTGAGAATCGCGCCCATGACCATGACCCAAATGGCGATCCGGGACCACCGGATGGCAAGTTTTTGGAGTTCGCCGTCAGTTTTCAGGACCAACCACGTGCTACCCATCAGCACGTAACCCGCAACAACAAGCATTCCAAAGCTCACCGCAAACGCCTGTGGGTATAAACCTTTCTCAAAACCCATCACGAAGCGCCCCAACATGTATCCCTGGCATAGTGCCACAACCACCGAGCTCATCCAGAACACCCGATCCCATAGCGGCCTGAACCGCGGTTCAGCCTTCTTCCGGAAATCAAACGCTACCCCTCGAAAAACCAAAGCCAGAATCATCAGGGACACCGGCAAGTAAAGCGCACCGAGCACAATTCCATGGGCCACAGGAAATGCAACCAGTAGCAAGCCAACGCCGAGAACCAACCAGGTTTCGTTTGCATCCCAGAATGGACCAATTGACGCGATCATCCGGTCACGGTCCTCCTGTCCAACCGATTGCGACAGAATGCCAACCCCCAGATCATACCCATCCAAGATCGCATAGAGGAGCATCGAGAGCCCGATAAGAAACGCGAACGCAAATGGCAAAAACTCCGATGATTCGAGTCCGGAAACATTCATGATACCGTTTCTCCTTTCTCCGCTGCCACACCAGCCCGCCGGGCCAGGTAAAACAGCGACGCCAAATAGGCGGCCAACAGCAAAGCATATGTCACGAGATAGGCGGTAAGGGTAAGGCCCACATGGGCGGGTGGGAGATCCGCTACCGCATCCCGGGTCAGCAACACACCTTGAACCAGCCATGGCTGACGTCCAACTTCGGTGACATACCAGCCCGCCAAAGTCGCAATCCATCCCGAGAACATCATGAGCATCAACACCCGGATGAACCAATCCGGCAACAACCTCCGCTTCCATAGCAGTGCAACACCGGCAAAAGCCACCAGGATCATGAGGGTTCCCAACCCCACCATCACGCGAAAGCTCCAAAACACCGGGGCAACCGGCGGATGAAATCCCTCAAACTCGTTTAATCCACGGATATACCCGTTCGGATCTCGGGTCACGATCAGACTACCAAGCTTTGGAACGCTCACCTCCATGCGATTCCTCCGCTCCTTCCCGTCCGGCAATGCGAAAAGAACCATTGGAGCGCCATTCATGCTCTCCCAGTGTGCTTCCATGGCAGCAAGCTTGGCCGGTTGGTAATCCCGCGTGTTGATTCCGTGCAAATCCCCCACAACAGCCTGAACCGGAGCCAGCACCGCAGCCAGAACCAGCGACACCTTGAGTCCCGATTTCACGTCCGCCCCTCTATCCCCTCGCAACCACCGGTAAGCCAGTAATCCGGCCATGAGAAAGGCAACGGTTAATCCTGAGCCCAGAAGCGTGTGGAAAAGCCGGTAGGGCATGGATGGCGTGAACACGATCTCCTCCCAGCTGGTCGCATGGGCGACTCCATCGATCATTTCAAATCCGGCAGGAGTCTGCATCCAGCTGTTGAGTGCGAGAATCCAAAAAGCGGAAAGCGTCGTTCCTGCCGCAACCAGAAAAGTCGCCAGTGTGTGCAACCAGGATGGAACCCGGCGAAATGCAAACAACATGATTCCCAAAAATGTTGCTTCGAGGAAAAATGCCGTCAGCACTTCGTAAGCTAACAGAGGACCCGCGATGTTGCCCACGGTGTTCATATAGCCCGGCCAATTGGTACCGAATTGGAATGACATCGTTACTCCGGTCACCACTCCAAGACTGAAAGTCAGGGCGAAAATCTTCGTGAAAAAGAAATAGAGATCCATCCATTTCGCATTCCCGGAACTCCGGTATTGGAGTTTGAAGTAAAGCAATACCCACCCCAGCGAAATCGTGATCGTGGGAAAGAGAATGTGAAACGAAATATTAGCTGCAAACTGCAGGCGTGACAGCAAAAAGGCATCCATTGGAAGGGTGGTTTGGTCGCTTAGGGTTGGGACTTCGCCGATTCATAATCAGATTGGCATACACTGGATGAAAAGCAACCCTTCTCCTCCGGTTGGCATTTCGCGATACAACGCTTTGTCGACTGTGCATCCATTTGGTTTTGGATCGCGCCATTGAAGCATGGGGAGAATTGGAGATGGGATTGGCCGGACTCCCCTGATAATGTGGAGAATGACGGGAATGATCCTGCTCAATGACATTGACTTAGCCTCCAAAATGTGCCCGAATGCTGCTCTTTATGAGCTCCGAGAATCCGCAACCCAAGAAAGCTACATCTACCCTACCGGCTGCCGCTGAGCCTACGGATATTCCACCATTTGTTGCCGAGGAAGTCTATGACTTCTGGAAAAAATACGGCCGATCGCTCGGTCTCGCAGCTGTTCTCGGACTGACAGCCGTTGCCGGAATTGAAGGGACGAAGCTGGCGATAAAAGCCAAAGAACAAAAGATTCAGGACTCGTATTTGGCAGTTGCCGATTCGGCGGGGTTGCAAGCCTTTGCCAAGGACCATTCCAGCCACGAGCTGGCCACCATCGCCTGGATGAAACTGGGCAATGAAAGCATGGAGCAAAAAGACTACGCCGCTGCGCTCGAACGATACGCAGCTGCGGCAAGCGCTCGGGCTCCCGAAGAAATCAAGGCCATAGCCCTTCTCGGAAAGGCCGCTGCCCAGTTGGAGCTTGGTTCAAGAGATGACGCCAAGGCAACGTTGCAAACACTCGCATTGACCGATTCCAATCCACAGTCGGTCCGCGCCGAAGCTTTGTTCAAACGCCTCGTCCTCGCAATTGACGATGGCGAAGACCCTCAGCAGATTGAAGGATGGAAGAGCCAGCTCGAACTACTCGACACATCATCATTCTGGACTCAAAGGCTCAACACAATGAGCCATTACTGATCCGTTAAAACCCGATCACCCGCTCATTCCTGCGAAGTGATCGCCAACCAGAGGAATCCATGAAAACGAAGACTGACGCTTCCAAGAAGGTCAGCGGGGAGGTATTCGGGCCATTTCGCCACCCCTCGACCGTCGCCAACATCCGCGAATCGATCGTTAACCATTTGCAGTATTCACTTGCGCGCGACCGGGTAACCGCCACCCCGCGGGATTGGTGGAACAGCATTTGTCTGACGATCGAAGACCGGATCCTCGGCCGCTTCAATCAGACCATGCACGTGCACAACGAGAAGGATGCACGCCGCGTGTATTACCTGAGCCTGGAATACCTCATGGGCCGACTCCTGAGCAATAATATCCGCAACTGCGGGCTCTGGGAGCAATTTGAACAGGCGGCAAAGGAACTGGATCTGGATCTCAACGAGATCTGCGAGCAAGAAGCAGATATGGGTCTCGGAAATGGGGGCTTGGGGAGACTCGCCGCTTGTTTTCTCGACTCTTTAGCCTCTCTGGATGTTCCCGCAATCGGATACGGAATCTACTACGAGTTCGGGCTGTTCCGGCAGAAGTTCGACAACGGTCATCAGGTCGAACGCCCCGACAACTGGCTCCAGTTTGGAAATCCGTGGGAAATCGTCCGTGCCCAATATGCCCAGAACGTTCGCGTCTACGGGCATGTCGAAAACCGCTACGACGAAAACGGAGACTTCAAACCGGTATGGACGGGCGGCAGGGTCTTTACGGGTGTCCCGTATGATATTCCAATCTGCGGATATGGAGCGCGCACCGTCAACTTCCTGCGCTTGTGGCAGGCCCGTTCGTCTCAGGAGTTTGACCTCGATACCTTCAATCAGGGAGGCTATGTCGAAGCCGTCCGCAACAAGGCGCTCGACGAGACCATCTCCAAGGTACTCTACCCGAATGACAAGACCGAGAGCGGGAAGGAACTCCGGCTGGTTCAGCAGTATTTCTTCGTCACCTGTTCCCTGCACGATATCGTTCGCCGCTACCTGAAGAGACGGACCAAATGGGATGAATTCGCTGATAAGGTTGCCATTCAGCTCAACGACACCCATCCGGCGCTGGGAGTACCCGAATTGATGCGGATTCTCATTGATGAGCATCATCTTCTATGGGATCAGGCTTGGGACATTACCCGCAAAGTATTTGCCTACACCAATCACACCCTACTGCCAGAGGCCCTTGAAAAGTGGAGCGTGCCTCTCTTCGAAAAAGTCCTTCCCCGGCACCTGCAAATCATCTACGAAATCAATCAGCGGTTCCTCGAGGAGGAAGTGGAGGCGCGTTGGCCAGGCGATTCCTCCAAGAAAGCGGAGTTATCCGTGATTGAAGAGGGCAATCCGAAAATGGTCCGGATGGCCTATCTGAGCGTGGTGGGCAGCCATACTGTCAATGGAGTCGCCGCGCTTCACACGGAGTTGCTGAAGAAGCACCTGTTTCAGAGTTTTGATCAGCTCTACCCTGACAAGATCCAAAACAAAACCAATGGAATCACTCCTCGGCGCTGGCTGCTCGCCTGTAATCCGAGGTTGTCCTCGCTCATCACCAGCAAAATTGGCTCGGAATGGCCAAGCGATCTCGATCAACTCAGGAAACTCGAAAAATGGGCGAACGACAAGGAGTTCCTCAAGAAGTTCCGGGATGTGAAACTGGCGAACAAGACCGATCTGGCGAACCATATCGAATCGACGCTTGGGATCCAGATCAATCCCGAGGCCCTCTTCGATGTCCAGATCAAACGTCTGCACGAATATAAGCGCCAACACCTCAACCTGCTTCACATTCTTACCCTGTACAGGCGCCTTCTGCACAATCCCGGACTGGATATTTGCCCGCGTGTGTTCATTTTTGGAGCAAAGGCTGCGCCGGGCTATGAGCTCGCCAAGACCATCATACGGGCGATCAACAAGGTCGCGGATGTGGTCAACAACGACAAGCGGATACAGGACAAGCTCAAGGTGGTCTTTATCCCCAACTACGGGGTCTCTCTGGCCGAGAAAATCATTCCAGCATCCGATTTGTCTGAACAGATTTCGACTGCCGGGAAAGAAGCATCCGGCACGGGGAACATGAAGCTCGCGTTGAACGGATCTTTGACCATCGGCACGCTGGATGGAGCCAATGTGGAGATTCAGGAAGAGGTGGGCAGCGATAACATCTTCATCTTCGGGCTCAAAGTCGAGGAAGTCGAAGACATGCGCCGCCGGGGATACAACCCTTACGATTGCTACTACCGCAATCCGGAATTGCGGTCGGTCATGGACTGGCTCAGTTCGGATGTCTTCACACCGGGCGAACGCGACGCATTCGCGTCAATCCGGCGCTCGCTGTTGGATCACGGCGATCCGTTCATGGTTCTCGCCGACTATGCGGCATACTGCGAGGCCCAAACACGGGTTTGTGAGACCTACAAGGATCCGATGAAATGGACCAAAATGGCGCTACTCAACACAGCCCGGATTGGAAAGTTCTCCAGTGACCGCACCATCACGGAATACTGCAACGATATCTGGCACATCGATCCAGTCCGCATGTAATCCCCGTTAGTTATGAATCCTCCACGCTGTCTGGCAGTGTTTGCACTTGCTTCCGTGCTCCTTCACGGGAGCAATGCGAACGCTGCTGAGGACATGGGGGTATTTGCCGGAATCCATCCCGGTGAAGTGCTCGAGTATTCGCTGGGTTGGGGACCCTTCAGTGTTGGAGAGGGAGTGTTGTCCGTTCAGCCCGATGTCGAAGTGGACGGCATCCCCTGCCACCACCTTTGCCTCACCGCTAAAAGCAACTCATTTGCCGACGCTGTATACAAGGTACGGAACGAATACCACTCCTACATCGACAAAGTAAAGGGTCGGGTGATCCGTTACCGTATTCAGCAACACGAAGGGCGAACCCAAAGAGACGCGGAAGTTCGCTTCGATTGGGAAAATCTGACGGCCACATATCAGCAGGACGATAAGCCACCCCGCGATCCTGTAGTGCTCAATGGTGAAACATGGGACCCTCTATCGGTCGTGTTCCGGTTCAGGAGTTTCAATGCCGGGGAGAACGAAACCGTTGTCATTCCGACCACAGACGGGAAAAAGCTCTTTGCGATGGAGATCCATGTCGTGCGCCCGACCGAGACAAAAGTTCCGGCCGGGACGTATTCCACCATTCTCGTTCGACCCGACACCAAAGACATGAAAGGGGTTTTTGAGAAGAGCAAAAACTCGAAAATCAACATGTGGTATACCACCGATGCGTTCCGGTATCCGGTGCTCATCAAGAGCAAGGTGATCGTCGGTTCTTTCCGGGCTGAGCTGAAGAATGCACGCCGCATCGAAACCACTGCCACAGAGTAGCCATGGTATGGCATTTCATGTTCGCCACATGAGCAAATCCGATGACAAATCGGCCGGGATTTCCGCTTCAGTACGGTTTGTCAAGCAATGGATCACTCCGGCTCTGATAGCGATATGGCATGTCTTCGCGGGAGTGGCGGCGTTTCCCGATTTCAATTTGGCAGAGCTCGCATGGGTTTTCCTGGTTCCATGGGTCATATGGGCGGCCCAGGGGCCTTCCCTAAGGCGTTTCCTATTTGCTGCATGGCTATCGGATGCGATTCGGTGGTTTCTGCTGCTTTTCTGGCTCAGGCACGTTACCACCGTGGGAACCCTTTTTATTGCTGCTGTCCTTTCAGGGTTTTCTGTTGGGTGGTTCGCATTGCTCCACCTCTCGATCCCGAAACTGTCCCGGTTCGGTCCCGGACTCCGCATAGCGGGCTACGCGGGTTTGGCCGGATTATGGGTTCTGGTTGAATGGATACGGACCCAACCATGGGCTTTGCCATGGGCCCCGCTGGCCCTGAGCCAATGGCAGCGCCCGGCCCTTCTCGGATTCACTTCAGTCACCGGCGCCTGGGGCATTTCGTTTCTGATTGTAACGGTGAACGTGGTTCTTGGCGTTCAATTCTCGAGATGGTTGACGCGATCCACGGTTCGGCCAATCCGCCGCCACCTTCCGGAAACCCCGATGGCGCTGCTCAGTATCGCCGGAATTGCCGCTTTGTCGCTTTTGGGCGGCCATGGCAATGATGACTCCACCTTAGTAAAAATTGTTCTGGTTCAGCCCCATCAGCCGGCTGTGCGCGAGTGGACGGTTCCTTTCATGTATGAGAGTGTCGAACGCCATTTCGAGGAAGCAAGTCGTGCTGCAAACCTCGATGGAGATTGGATGGCGTGGCCGGAAGGCGCGCTCCCATGGCCCCTCAGTGGACCAAACGCCATCGATCATGAGGTCTCCGAATGGGTGGCTTCCACCCTTCGAAAACCCCTGCTGGCGGGAAACCGGGGCTATATCGACACCTCAATGGTAAACGCAGTCTACCTGTTTCATGGCGATGGAGCGAAGGATCGTTCTCTCTACGCCAAGCGAATTCTGGTTCCTTTTGGAGAATACATTCCCTTTCGCAATGCGCTCAAATGGGTCGAGACTATTGTTCCGATGGGAGACGGGTTTGTCGCGGGTAAAACAGCGACGGTTTTTCCGGTCGAACACAAGGGCATGTACATTCCAGTGGCCCCGCTTATCTGCTATGAAGACTGCTTCCCCTCCCTCGCCCGCAAGAGTGTGCTCGCTGGGGCAGATGTCTTCTTTGTCGCCACTTATAACGTCTGGTATGGGGAGGAACACGGAGCGTACCAACATGCCGCCCATTCTGTATTGAGGGCCGCCGAGAACCGGCGACCCGTTTTTCGTTGTGGGAGCGCTGGATGGAGCGGCTGGATCGATCAAAACGGAGTCATCCGCGAGGTCCTGACAGACGACCGCGGTTCCATATACTTCCGCGGTTCCGGCACAATTCAAGTTGGAATCCCGTCCGATCCACAACTCACATTCTACACCCGATTTGGAGATTGGTTTGTTGGCCTGGGTACTCTCCTTTTCTTTGGGTGGGCCTTTATTCTGTACAGGTATCCTGTAAAAACTTCGACCGATCAACACTCAAGAGTCGATTGACGGATCCCCTTCGGGAGGCGCATCCGGAGCATTTCCACCATCCGTGGACTGTGATGCTTCCATGGTTCCGTCCAATACTTTCCCATCTGAATGCACATCAGCATCAGCAAACGGTTCTGACGATGGATCTGTTTCATCCGGTGCGGGCGCCCCATTCGCAGCGTCTGACTCCAAAAGCGGAGGGGGCACCACTTCGATTTCATTGTCCTCAGCATTGAAACGCGATGGATCCCACATTACGCGGAAATAACGCATGTGCCGCGTCCCGTCATGCTGCCACACCACCTTTACCTGATGCGGAATCGTCTCCTCGAGACTGACCTCACCCGAAAACCCGTGATCCTTCACTTCAACGGTCTCAGCGGTTTCGTCCACGTAGACGAAGACACTACCGGAAGACAATCCCGGAACGCGACCCCGGTATTGCAGGGTATTGGATGGAACAATCCAGGTTTCATCCTCAAAGATGAACTCCGGCTGGGTCTCAATCTGCACGGGTTCGATGGACACTGGATTGTCCATTCGAATCGCAAATGTGTTGCGGTGAAAGACGTCACGACCACGGCGCACGACAATGGAAAACGGGTTGTTCATGTAGCGCAAATGCACATCTACACTAAAGGACTCGCCATTCCTTTGTACAGGAAGCGGTTTATCGTAGCCGTCGTAGACCGTCAGGGTGACATCTTCAGGCAAGCGAAAGGCTCCTGAAAGCCGGAGATTCGGCACAGTGGTCTCATAGACTCCCGTTTCACGGCAATCCACTCTCGTTGCCTCAACAACGGAACCATTTTCGATCAGTAGTGGCGTGACTGTATCGACCTTTGCGGGAAGCACCCACTGCAAGCGGATCAATTGCTTCCCAAAACCAGGATCGTTGCTTTCGACAAAGACACTGATCGGGTGTGAATCCTCAAGTGTCACCCTCCGAACAATTTGCCCACTCTCCGGATGATGGAGGGTTGGGACACGATCTTGGAATACGAGGCAAAACGCATCGTCGGCGAGTGCAACGGGGATCGCAAGATCCACGGTCGGTTGGTTCACCAGCCACACACCCGATGGAGATACAACCCCACAAAAAGCCGCTTCGTTTCCCGGTGATGAGAGGATTACAGGATGGTCATCCGTTGCGGACCCGACCGCGAAAAGAGAAGGGCCGGAAGCGATCAGTGCGAAGCCCGTGTATGCCATGAACCGGACAATCCCCGGTCTGAATCCTTTTTGCATCGCATTCATGGGTTGGAATGGGGTGGAGTGAAGACATAGTGCCCTGACACATTTCCCAAACGAGTGCGACACTGAACCTTCACCGCAAGAGATCCACCGCCTTCGAATTCGAGAGACGTGCGGAATCGCACTTTCTCGGGTGACGGCAATCCCGATACGATCTCCCAACTTACATCGCTGATCCATTCGAATGGGGCCGAGTATACGGGAGTCAATTGACAGGAGTATCGCCAGCGATCGGGTTCTGAGCCCGGATTCCGCTTGAATACGATTCGAGCCATTGGTTTCCCTTTGGCATCCCGCAGGACAATTGTCTCCACAAATGAAAAATCTCCGGGAGCATGTGCCTCTTCTAGATCCATGGGAGGAAGAACAATCGGATCACTAGCCGAAGGAATCACAACCGGTGCTATCGATGCCAATCCGTGGTCATCCACAACCGTGTAGTGAATCTCGGGACGGAGTGCGCGGATCGGATACCGATGCCGGAAGCGATACGGGGATCTATCCGGTCCCGTATTCCAATCCACAACGGTGGTTTCCCCATCCCCCCAATCGATACGGGACTGGGACACCTCCCCATCGGGATCGTATGAGCCCGCATCCTCGAGAATGGCTTCGTAGGCATCATCCACCCGTTCCCACCGCACAATTCTGACTTTTGGAAGAGGAGCAAAACGTTGGGGCGTTCCCGGCCAAGCCATGTCGTAGTCCCACGTTCCATCATCCCGGGACAAGACCAACACGAATGGTCTCGAGGCATCCACCGATCCGCTCCCGACAACGAGGGACTGCGCGTCTCTGACCGGAACGCCTTCCTCGTGTCCAGGTTCAAACAGAAACAGTGCGTGATCACCAGTATCTTGCCGTGCACAAGACAACAATGGGGTAACCACGAGTGCACCCTTGTCCCCTTCGCTCAGAATCAGATTTGGCCGGTGCATGCCTTCGCCGCCCGACATCCACGTAACTCCTGGAGCGTCATCGGCATTGATTCCGATAGGCGTGATCTTCAGATCATAGCATCCCGGTTTGGCGGAAAACAACCACACGGGTTTGCTGCGTCGATCGTGGTTTTCGAACACGGTGAGGTCTCCGATAGTCACTTGCCCCAAGGAAGGAACATCCAAGCGCTTGGACCAGATTGATTCGGGTTCAGTCATGGAGTCGACCCATTTTACCGGAACGGCATCATACACTTCCGGGCGCTTGGTGAAGCGATCCCAATAGGTCCGCGTACCAACAATGATCATTCCCATGAGGAGCAACAGCAAAACCGAATTCAGTACAATGCGCCCAACACCCGGATTCCGAATGGCGTAGGCCCCCTCCTCTGATTCATGGACCCGGGCCATTGATTCCCTCATCAACGCCAGCGCCTGATCCGGACGAACGCGGTCGCCGTCCGGCGCATCCAGCCCCCACAAAACCACCACTCTGCGCCGTCCATCGGGATACTCCCGGATTCGGTAACAGTCCGGGTGCTTCCTTGGATCGGGGACAGTGAATTCACGCAGCAACGTCGCATGTAAATGACGAATCCCTCCCTCCTGATTCCTCAGCCTGTCGTAATCCCGGACTTCCGAAACAAAATCCTGCAAGAGGTCACGGGAAGTCAAAGGCAGTCGGATTCTTCCAGTATCCCGACCGTCCTCGAGCTCGTAAACCCATTGTCCCTTGATTTCCACTTCCATGAGCTTTGGCAGGGTTTTCGGGAATATCTCCCTCAGGTAATCCTGTTCATTCACGACCGAACGGGTTCCCATCATAAACCGGGACGCGGGCCAGTCCGAATGAATCAAATACCCGGAATCGGACAGGTCTAGTCGGAAAGTCATTGGAATAGGAAGAGGCTCAGATGATCGTCATATCCGCCAAACAATTCAATCGCAATCGAACGATCAAAGGAAGGGACGTTACACGGAAGATGATTCAGTTGATCCACTTTGCAATATGGGCACTTGATCGTCAACCGATAAGTCGCCGGTGTTGGAGGTCCACTTCTCGCGCTCGTGGAACGACGGGATGATTTGACCCGATCATGGACGATTAGGGTCCAAACATCGAAAGGTTATCACACATTTCTGGCCGACTCATTATTGCGATACGTTCTCAAAAATGCCCTTTTTTTCTGCATTCGAAGAATCCATTCATCCCTCCCCATCCCAAGGGCGACCATTTTCATCGAAATCTCAGCCCCTTAAAACCATTGGAATTCTTGCGCCATCAATCCATATCCCATGTGCAATCAACGCTTTACGAGATACATAATTCGCTGGATTATAAACGGACTTTTTTCTCCCATATTATACGCCCGTATCATTGAGATCCTGGCTCTTGCTCAGACGTTGGTTCTTTCAAATTTGATCGGTTGAAATGGGCCATCAAAATACTAATATCGGCGGGATTCACCCCGCTGATTCTAGACGCCTGCGCCAAAGTCTCCGGTCGGATACTCTGAAGTTTGATTGCGCTCTCCTTTCGCAACCCACGAAAAGCGAGAAAATCAAATCCTTCCGGGATCCGGATCCGATCCAGGTTTTTGAATTTCTGAATCGTGCGTTGCTCACGATCAAGGTAACCACGATAGCGCGTCTGGTAGTTCACCTCGTCCTTCACGGTAACCGGTTCAGTTGCAAATTCGGGACAGATGGACATAAGATTCTCTCCCCTCCGGACAGCATCCCCAATGGTTCCATTCTGCCAACGCTCACTTTCGATCTTCCGGATCCAGGCACGAATCGAATCATTCATCCCAAGCATCCGCTTCAGGCGGTCATCGGGGACCAATCCATATTCCTTTGAAATGCCTGCAAGGCGCCACTCCGCACTACCAAAATTCAACAACAGGCGATGCTCCGCGCGACTGGTAAACATCCGGTAGGGTTCCTTCGTTCCCTTTGTTACGAGATCATCGATCAACACACCAATATAGGATTGATCCCGTCCGAGAATCAACGGTTTGGAACCCCGGATTTTGCAGCAGGCATTCACGCCTGCCACCAGTCCCTGAGCCGCCGCCTCCTCATACCCCGAGGTGCCGTTGATCTGACCCGCGAAGAACAGACCTTCAACCACCTTTGATTCAAGAGTCGGGCGCAACTGGGTGGGAGGCGCAAAATCATACTCCACTGCATACGCAGGCCGGGTGATCTGGGCATGCTCCAACCCCGGAATCGTGGTGAGCATGGCCATCTGAACGGGCAGTGGAAGACTTGTGGACAAGCCATTGATATACCATTCATCCGTATTCCGGCCTTCGGGCTCCAAAAACAAGCGGTGCTTTTCCTTGTCTTCAAAGCGCACAATCTTGTCCTCAATGCTTGGACAGTATCGTGGACCAATCCCTTTGATGATCCCGCCAAATAAGGGAGATAGATGCAGGTTCTGATGGATGATATCCTCTGTTTCAGACGTGGTATCGGTAATCCAACAGGAGACCTGATCCGTTCCCGGAGCCCATCCCATCTTGCGTTGGCCCAATTGTTCCACGTGGAACAATTCACATTCACCCCGCGACTCGTAGAAGGCAAAGAGCGTAGGATCAGGGTCTCCCTTTTGCTCCTCCAGTCTGGAAAAGTCGATTGTGGATCCGAGAATACGAGCTGGAGTTCCTGTCTTGAGACGCTCCAACGCGATACCATTTTGAATAAGGCTCGCGGACAATCCCCTTGAGGCGAAGTCCCCCATCCGGCCACCCTCATTGATACTCTTTCCCACATGCATGATTGCTTCCAGGAAAGTTCCGGTGGTCAGAATGACCGTCGGAGCATAAAAATCCACCCCAAGGTTGGTTCCCATTCCCCGCACTTTGCCGCCCTCCACAATCAGGCCGCGCCCCTGCGCTTGAAACAAAGTCAAACCCGGCGTCAGTTCCAAGACATGCTTCATGCGAAACTGGTAGGCTTTCTTGTCGCATTGAGCTCTGGGCGCTTGAACGGATGGACCTTTCGACTCGTTCAAGAGGCGAAACTGGATTGCAGTGGTATCGGTATTCACCCCCATTTCTCCGCCCAGCGCGTCCACCTCGCGAACAATCTGCCCTTTTGCCTGTCCCCCAATTGCAGGGTTGCAGCTCATCTGCGCGATCGTGTCCACGTTGCCAGTGATCAACAGCACGCGCATGCCCATACGAGCGACCACCAATGCGGCTTCACAACCAGCATGCCCGGCTCCACAGACAATCACGTCGTAGGGATGCGCGGGTCCGGCAGCCAACCGTGATCCCTGATTCATATACCTCCTGGCCATACTATTTCCCGATACAGAAATGGGAGAAAAGCGAATCCAGCACCGCTTCATTATCGATCTCGCGGTTGATCTGGATCAATTCCTCAGATGCGCGGATCAGATGAAACGCCGCAAGTTCGGTTCCGGAATCCTCTCTTAGAATCCGCCAAGCCTGTTTTAGCTCTTCATCTGCTGCCGCGATAAACTGCGCCTGACGCGCATTGAACATTAAAACCTCCGAATCACGATCACCCATGATCTCGCGAAGGTTGGCCACCCAGCGATCCTGTAGCTCTTCCAGCCCGGTCCCTTCGGTAGCCGAAATCCTGACATGGCTCCACTCCGGATGCACCCACGCCAATGCCTGGGACGATCCCAAGTCCACTTTGTTTTCGACGAGCAGGGTTCGACCCGGTTTCAACCGGTCCATCACCACCTTTGGAAACTCCGGAACCGGCGCGGCTGTGTCGACCACCAGTAACACGAAGTCCGATCGATCCATTAGATCCATGGTCTTATCGATTCCCATCTGCTCAAGACGGGTTTCCGCTCCTTCGCGCAATCCGGCCGTGTCAAAAAGGTTCACCAGATATGGACCAATCCAGAGGCGCTCGACAATGTAATCCCGTGTCGTGCCTGCTTCCGCATCGACCAAAGCCCGGGAATGCCCAACCAGTGCATTCAGCAGACTGCTCTTTCCCGCATTCGGTGCGCCAATAATCAGAGCATTAACACCATCCTGAACCAAACGCCGGTTGGCAGATGCCCTCCGGATGGATCCCAACGTGTCCATGATCCCTTTCAATCGGGCCAGAGGCCCCTCCGTGCTCTCCGGCGGCAATGCTTCCTCAGGAAAATCAATGTAGGCTTCGATCTCTGCCCGCAACCGCGTCAGCTCCAGAACAAAGCCATCCATCATCCTTCCAGCCTCACCTGAAAGGTGACGATGCGCCATCTCAATCGCCCGATCCGATTGGGCATGAATCAAATCCGCCACAGCCTCCGCCTGCGAAATACTCATCCGCCCATTCTCATAGGCCCGACGCGTGAACTCACCCGGTTCAGCCAATCGACACCCTCGCCTACACAGATCCTCAATCAGCTTCTGGCAGATCAGGGGATTCCCGTGCGGCATAATCTCCAGAACGTCCTCTCCGGTGTAGGAGTGCCCGGCCTCAAAACGGATCAGAATCACGTCATCAATCACATCCCCGTTTATGCCTTTGTATTGAACTCTGGTCGCCTCCCTCGGTTTACATAAGTCATTCCCTGCAAACAGCTTGCGTGCTATATCAACACTGATAGAACCGCTTGTCCGAATCACGGCCAAAGCTGAAACGCCCACCGGAGTGGATTGTGCAACAATCGTATCCATCCTCTTAATAATGTAACACCGGATACGATGCGATCGCCTCCGGGTTCGTGCCCTCAGGACTCGGTGTCGATTACGACTCCGCTCCCTTCAGAAGGCTCACCATGCGCCAGAACCGATCCGACTTCCACCCGCACCTTCTCCATAATGAGTCGGGTTAAGTCCTCAGCAATCTTCGGGTTATCGTTGAGGTACTGCTTGGCGGCTTCGCGGCCCTGACCGATCAGCTCACCGTTGAAAGAAATCCAGGCTCCCTTCTTATCCAGAATCTTTTGTTCGACACCGAGATCGATGAGTGAACCCGTCCGCGAGATTCCCTCACTATACATGATGTCAAATTCGCACTCGGTAAACGGTGCGGCCACCTTATTCTTAACCACTTTAAGCCGGGTTCGATTCCCGATCACTTCGCCCGACGGCTTCTTGATCGCGCCGATCCGCCGGATATCCATGCGCACCGATGAGAAAAACTTCAAAGCACGACCGCCCGGTGTCGTTTCCGGATTCCCGAACATCACCCCGATCTTCTCGCGGATCTGATTGGTGAAGAGGCAGACACATTGGGTTTTGCTGATGACAGAAGTCAACCGGCGCATGGCCTGACTCATCAGGCGTGCCTGCAATCCGACCGTGGCATCACCCATCTGCCCATCCAATTCGGTTTTCGAGACCAGTGCGGCGACCGAGTCCACCACGATCACATCGATCGCTCCAGATTTGATGAGCGTCTCGGTGATATTCAACGCATCCTCACCGCTATCCGGCTGGGACACCATGAGGTTGTCCAGATTCACCCCCACAATCTTGGCATAGCGCGGATCAAGCGCATGCTCCACATCGATAAAGACGGCATTTCCGCCCTGCTTCTGGGCCTCAGCGATCAGACTCAGACAAAAGGTAGTCTTTCCAGATGATTCGGGACCGTAAATCTCTGAGACACGTCCTCTCGGGAGTCCACCCACACCAAGCGCGAGATCGATGGCAGCAGACCCGGTCGAAATCACGGACACGTTCATTTTGGACGCATCGCCCAGTCGCATCAAAGCGCCTTCACCATACTCCCGGTTGATCGAAGAAACGGCCA
>JAFGAQ010000334.1 GCA_016933595.1 Opitutales bacterium
GGAAGTTGTGGAACCAGTCCTGTACAATCGAGGCGTGGAGGGATGCATCCAATTTCCCAATACGGAATCGACGCTTGATACCCGCAGAGAAACGGTAACCCGACCAGGAACCTGACGGAGCAAGCGAAGGCTCCACGGTTTCGCTGTATTCGCGCAGCGGCCAGGGTTGGGTGGGTTGCCATGCGTAGTAGGAGAACTCAATGGGGATTGGCTGATTGTTGCCGCTCCATTCAGTGATGGAGTGCCGGGTATTGAGAGAGAGCCCCCATTCCGGTGTGATCCATAGCGTGTATCCAATGCTGAAAACCGGAAATTCCTCCCCGCTGAATGCGATGTCCTGGGAGGCGGATTCCCCGTCCATTTGATAGGGCGAGAAGCGGGTTTGGTAATCGACCTCATCGAGGATCCATCCGATCCCTGAGCCGATGCTCCACTCGTTTTTTCCGGTCGGTGTAGAATGAACTGTCCAGTTGAATCCAACAAGACACAAGCAAAGGAGAAATGGCAGTTGAGTTCTCATGGGAATACAGACAGGTTGCCAGGGGGAGGCATGAGCGATGTTCGATCTTCCCGTTTGGTTTGGCATTTTCCGATTGTAGCCAGATAGCCCTGATGATCCAGCTTAATTGCGGTTGATTGAACATCCGCTTCGTGGAAGCTCTGCTTCAGGAGTCGGATTTTGGGGGCGATTCACGGACGGCTTTCGTATGGGCTTGGTCCGGGAATCGTGTTCATCCCATCGTATGTTGATCCCAAATCCGGTGATGGGGCTTGCCATTTTCCGGGATGTGGGTAAGGAATGGGGTTTTATGAAGAGGGGTGGTCCCGGCGGGGCCTGAGAAGCAAAACGATCCTTTTGTGACCCGGAGAACCTGATGCGGGTAATGCCGACGTAGGGAAGACTCGATGGACGTATCGAAGCCGGACCGGGGACGTTGGATTGTTGGCATCGGCGTTTTGTTTGCCATTCAAACCATGTCCATGAATCCAGAAAGTCCAATTCCATCATCATCCGGCAGTGGTCGCGTTTATGTAAGCGGTTCCAGATCCGATCTGCGTGTGCCCATGCGTGAGGTGAGCCTCAGTCCAACGCGTCATGCCGATGGGACCGAAACCCCTAATGATCCGATCCGGATCTATGACACATCCGGTCCGTGGGGCGATCCGTCATTCCATGGGGATTGCGAAAAAGGCCTGCCACGCAGCCGCGAGGCATGGATCATGGAGCGGGGGGATGTGGAGTGGATTGAGGGACGGCAGGTGAAGCCGATAGACGACGGATACCTGAGTGAGGTCCATGCCGACAAAGCCGCTACTGCCAATGGGCGGAATCCATTGCGGGTTTTCAATGGGACCCACGGTCGGGTCCTGCGTGCCAAGCCGGGATGCAGGGTCACCCAGATGCATTACGCCCGCAAGGGCATCATCACTCCGGAGATGGAGTATGTCGCCATTCGCGAGAACATGCGGCTGCAGTCGATCAGGGGCGATGCGGATGGACGGACGGATGCAGCGGCCAACTCATTGCAGCATCAGCATCCCGGGCAGGCGTGGGGTGCGGCGATCCCGCGGGAGATCACCCCGGAGTTTGTCCGCTCCGAAGTCGCGAGGGGCCGTGCGATCATCCCCTGCAACATCAATCATCCGGAGTCGGAGCCGATGATCATTGGCCGGAATTTCCTGGTGAAGATCAACACGAACATCGGGAATTCGGCGGTGACATCCTCTATCGAGGAGGAGGTCGAAAAGATGCGTTGGAGTGTGCGATGGGGGGGCGATACCCTCATGGATCTATCCACAGGAAAGAACATTCATCAGACGCGTGAGTGGATCCTGCGGAATTGCCCGGTGCCGGTGGGAACTGTTCCGATCTATCAGGCATTGGAGAAGGTCGGTGGACGGCCGGAGGAGCTCACCTGGGACCTGTTCCGCGATACGCTCGTCGAGCAGGCGGAGCAGGGGGTAGACTATTTCACGATTCACGCGGGGGTGTTGCTGCGGTTTGTGCCCAAAACCGCGCAGCGCATGACGGGGATTGTCTCCCGTGGTGGTGCGATCATGGCGAAATGGTGTCTCGCGCATCATCAGGAAAACTTCCTCTACACGCACTGGGACGATATTTGCGAGATACTGGCGGCGTATGATGTGGCGTTTTCCATCGGCGATGGGTTGCGTCCCGGCTCGATTTCGGATGCCAATGATGAGGCGCAGTATGGCGAGTTGATGGTGCAGGGGGAATTGACCACACGGGCATGGGCCCAGGATGTTCAGGTGATGAATGAGGGACCGGGGCATGTTCCGATGCACATGATTCAGGACAATATGGTCAAGCAGCTTGAGTGGTGCCATGAAGCCCCGTTCTACACGCTGGGACCCCTGACCACGGACATCGCGCCCGGATATGACCACATCACCTCCGCGATCGGGGCGGCGATGATCGGGTGGTATGGAACCGCCATGTTGTGCTACGTGACCCCGAAGGAGCATCTGGGATTGCCGGACAAGGAGGACGTGCGTAACGGGGTGGTGACCTACAAGATCGCGGCTCACGCGGCGGATCTGGCGAAGGGGCATCCAGCCGCCCAGTGGAGGGACAATGCACTTTCAAAGGCCCGTTTCGAGTTTCGATGGGAGGATCAGTTCAATCTATCACTCGATCCCGATCGGGCCCGATCGTACCACGATGCCACGTTGCCGCAGGAAGGTGCGAAGGTGGCCCATTTCTGCTCCATGTGTGGACCCAGTTTCTGTTCCATGAAGATCACCGAGGACGTGCGGCGGTTTGCGAAAGAGCGTGGAATCGCTGAAGAGGAAGCTCTCAAAGTGGGGATGCAGGAGCGTTCGGATGCCTTCCGTGAAACCGGTGGTGAATTGTATCAGTGAC
>JAFGAQ010000335.1 GCA_016933595.1 Opitutales bacterium
CAAGAGGCAACAATGGAGCGGTGGCCTGCAGGATCAAGCCTCTCACCCGATGACCCTTAGAAGTCTGGGGTGAAAGGGTCTGCAGGTTGATCTGGGTGAGAATCGTGGCGTGATCCACAATATTCACGAGTTTCCGATGCGATGCCCAGAACATGTTGCGGTAATTGGCGAGCTCACCGTCCGGAATCTGATCCCGTCTGATCAAGTCATCGAACAACTCAAGCCCAACCATCGGGGTGCGCAGTTCGTGCGAGATCAACCGCAGGAAATCGTTCTTCGCCTTGTCCAATGCATCCAGTCGCTGATGCAACTCCTTGAGTTCCTCCAATGCGCAATGCAACTCAGCGGTCCGCGCCAGCACCCGATCTTCCAAATCGGCATTCTGGCGGATCAGCGAACGTTGTAGCTCCATCATCTTCAGGTGGGTGTTCACCCGGGCCACCACTTCTGCCGGATCCACCGGTTTGGATATGTAGTCAACCGCTCCCAGCTCGAAGGCGATCACTTTGTTGAAAGACTCACCAATACCACTCACAAACATCACGGGAATGTGGGCAATGTGGGGATCGCTCTTCATTTGCTTGCACAGTTCATAGCCATCCATCACCGGCATGTGAATATCGAGCAACGCCATATCCGGAGCCGCAGCCCGGATACTTTCGAGCGCTAACTCACCATTCAACGCGGTGCGCACCCGATACCCCTGCTCCCTCAGGATTTTGCTCAAAACGTCGAGGTTGGCAGGATTGTCATCCGCCAGCAATAGAGTGTAAGATTGAGTCTCCATGATTTGGAATTGAGGTTCAAACTCGGATCAGGACGAAAAGAGGTTACGTATATGATCGAACGAATAGGTTTCGAGATAAGCGGAAATTGCTTCTGACACCTCAGGTGTCATCGAAAGCTCCCTCCGCATATAAGCCGACAGCTCATCGCGATCCCCGATGACGGCCAGCTCACATACCCGCTTCCGGACCGATGCCGGCACCGCTGCAAAATCCTCGGGCGAAAGCGTCACGGGCTCGCGATTCGGAGGGGGCTGATCTGATTCGAAGGAGTATTCCACGCCGGTCAACCGCTGAATGAGAGCCAAAAGCTCCGGTTCGTTGAATGGCTTTGCCACGAAACCATCCGCGCCCATTCCCAACATCTGCGTTTTTTCCTCAGGCATCGCACTTGCGCTGATCGCGATGATCCGGATTCCCGCGGTATCCGGATCGCCCCGCAGCTTCCGGGTGGCTTCAATCCCGCCCATGCGAGGCATCACCACATCCATCAGGATCAACCCGGGACGCCAGGTTTGCGCCTTTTGAATGGCCTCCTCGCCGTTTCGAGCGATCTCGCAAACAAACCCCATAGGAGTCAGCATCCGGACCAGTATATCGATGTTCGCCTCCTGATCATCCACCACCAGCAGCCGATACCCCATACTGGCCGGCGTGAGACCGGAAACCGGACGTAAATCCACACTGGAGATCAAAACAGGTTTTTCCACCTTGCTCGTAAGGAAATGGAAAGTGAACACGCTGCCTTTCCCCAATTCACTCTCCACGCTGACATTCCCCTTGAGCATGCGGGCACACTGCCGACTGATCGCGAGGCCCAAACCGGTTCCACCTTCGGTCGAACGCGATCCCCTCACCTGCTCAAAGCTTTCAAAAATCTGCTCCAAATGATCAGCGGGAATACCAATTCCCGTGTCAGCCACCCGGACCTGAACCTGAGTATCAAGCAGATCGCTGTCGTCTGCCCGGATGCGGGGAATCTCAAGGGCCTCCGCTTCCACCGAAACACCTCCCTCCCGGGTGAATTTCACCGCATTTCCAATCAGATTCACGAGTATCTGTCGGATGATTTTGGCATCGGAATGGACATACTGAGGGAGCGTGGGAGCAATCGAAAACTGAAGCGACAATCCCTTGCTCCGTGCCCGCTCGGACATCACCACATTCACATCATCCAGCAGCGCATACAAGTCGAATGCCTGCTCTTCGAGCCTGACTTTTCCTGCCTCGATCTTGGACATCTCCAGCACATCATTGATGATCTCCATCAGGTGCTCTCCAGCTTTCGTGATCGCCCGCAAGCTCTTGGCTTGATCCGCGTTCAGACTCCGGTCCTTCAGCAACAGACTGGAATACCCGATAATCGCATTCATCGGAGTGCGGATCTCATGGCTCATGTTCGCCAAAAATGTGCTCTTGGCCCGATTCGCGGATTCGGCCTGTTCTTTGGCTTCGATCAAGCGCTCGTCGGACTCCCTGCGCATGAGAATGTGGAGAAAAATCTGCCCCAAAGTTGTCAGCAAAGCGATGTCGTCCTCGTTCCATTCATGCGGGTTTGCCAAACTGTATACACCGAGCGATCCCAACAGGTTTCCCCAGTCACACAGGGGAACCTCCACCCATGATTTCACCCCCATCCCCAACAACCGTGACTGGTCTTCCGACCGAAGGGATGCACATTCCAACGTATTCTCCACGATTCTCGGCTCACCCCGATGAAAGTTTTCTCCCAGGATGGGATCCTTTCGATGGATCACCCAAGCAGCCGACATTCCGGTGTCCACCTTCTCCTCTGGCCCCGCCCATTCGAATAATGGCCTCAATTCCTCAGAATCCTCCGGACGAAAGAGGATATGCCCGCCACTCATCCCGAAGAACCGAACCGTCCGGCCCAAAGCCTCCCGTATTCCCTCATTCAACCCTTCTCCTTTAAGCTGCACAAAGGGAGCCACCACTCCGGAAACGAGTCGTTCGCTCTCGACCTTTCGCCGCAGGCGACTTTCCGCCCGGTGCGTCTTGATCACTTCATGCTTCAAGCGCTGGTTCCAATAGGCGAACAACAAAGCGATTCCGGCCAATGGCAGGACAATCTTCAAGAGCAGCGCATAATCAAAGCGCGAGCGCACATTCACCGACATCCACTGGCGCAGAATCGCATTGCGGTCTTCGACCCGCATCGCATCAATCGATTTGTCCAACAAATCCCGCAACTCGGGATCGGATGAGCGCATTGCAAATCCAAGTTGATACCTCCAGTCCGTGTGCCCCGTGACCCGGATATCGGACATCCCTTCATTGGCAATCGAATAACTGGTCGTCAGAATACTGCCAAGGTAGGCATCCGCACTCCCGTTTTGAAGCATCCGCAGTGCATCAGAAACTCCATGAACCATGCGAATCCGAATACTTGGATACAGGATTCTCAGGCGCTCCGGAATCGTCTCTCCCTCTACTGCCACCACGACCGATTCTTCCAATTCCTGAACCGATCCATAGGGCTTGCCATCTTTTCGGGTGAATATGACCACCGGCAGATCCACCACAGGGAGTGAATACAGCATTTGGGCATCACCTCCCACCCCGGGTTCCACCCCCGCGAGGATATCGACTGCACCCGATTTCAGCATCCGGATGCCATCGTTTACAGTCGGCATGGAGACCCCCTCCGCATTGATGCCCAGAATACGGGTTGCCTGTCGCAAATAGTCAGCCGCAAGGCCCACGCAAAATCCCTGATCATCCAAGCTGCTAACCGGAGCATGCCGGGCTAGGTATGCTGCTTTAATGACCGGATGCGCCTCCATCCACGCCAATTCTTTCTCGGTGTAGGGAATCGACGGGAGCATATCCGCGTAGCGCTCCACCATCTCCGCCCTTTCCTGATCCGTAAAGCTGGCAAGGTATTTATCGAGAATGGACACCAACTCCGGGTAGTCCTTGCGCACCCCGATCCGCAGTTCGTTGTTCTTCAGGCGGGCCACACCAGTGGATCGGATGCTCGTCAAGACATGTGCACGCTGCAGATAAGACACGCTCGCAGAGTTACCGACATAGGCATCGGCGCTTTTCTGCGAGACCGCCATCAACGCATCCAGCGTATTCTCCACAATATGCAACTCCACGTCGGGGAAATGCCGCCGCAGATAGGACTCCGTGGAGTAGGAAGCCTCCACCGCCACCCGCTGGCCACCCAACTCCTCCAAACTCCGGCAGGGCTCCGCATCCACATGCATCACAATCGCATTCGGCACATTGAACACCCAACCGGTATACAATAGATGCTCGTCCCGCTCTGGCGTCCGCACAATCCCCGGACACATATCAACCTGCCCCGCCCAAAGCATCGGCTCCAATTCATCCCACGGTCCATGCACCAACTCGAGCCCAAAGCCTACCCGATCCGCAAGCATACGGATCAAGTCAGCATGGATCCCAACATACTCACCCTTGCTGTTCACGTATTCAAACGGGGGCCAGTCCCTCAACGCCGCGATCCGGATCACCGGATGCTCCTTCAACCATTGTTGCTCCTGCTGGGTCAAAGCAGGCACCTTTGAAGGAAAGCGACCCTCACCCAGCCAGCGTCGCAGGATCGCGGCCTCTGTTCCACTGTCGATCGATTTCAATGCTTTGTTAATAATCGATTGGAGAACCGGCCAATCGCTGCGCACGCCCATGTATTGTTCAAAACCGGTGGCATCATAGGAACCCGCTACCTTCAGGTTGGTGATACCGTTGGCATGCGACAGATAATCCGTTGTACCCAGAATCCCGACGAAGGCGTCCGTTTTCCCCAACGATACCGCCAATATGGCCTCCAATGTCGACTGGTAGTGATGCCCGTTGAGCTCGGGAACCTCCTGGATCACACGTTGGGAGGACGCATAGTTCGCCACCAACGCAACCGACAAAGCTCCGCCCGACAGGTCTGACACTTCCATCGCAGGCATATCCTTCCGGGTCACGATCACGAGAGGGGTCCAAAGATAAGGGTCGGAAAACAACAGATAGTCTTCCCGTCCAGGGGATTTGACGACGTTGGTGACAAGATCGAGATTCCGGGTGGCGGCCTGTTCAAGAATCCCGGTCCACGACAAACCGTGGACCGGTTCAAATCGCAAGCCGGTCTTGTTTCCAATCCACTCAAGGTATTCCAGAGAAACCCCTCCGTAACGCAGGTTCCGGTCCCGAAAACTGTAAGGCGGATAGTTGGGATCCACACCGACCCGTATAACCGGATGCTCCCGGATCCACTCCAACTCTTCCTCCGAAAGGAATTCATGCCCGGTGGAAACGACTGAACCCATCACCGATAGGAAAATCCACAGCAACGCCATCCTGAAGGTAAACATGCGATTGCGAAGCATCATTCAAATCGGATTGGGGGATGAAACAACGGGCTGACGAATGAAAGGAATCCCGTTTTCAGAAAATCGCAATGCGTACAAACAAATTGATTTCAAAGAAAAAAACAGACTCTAGGATTTCGAGTCCCGGCTTGCATCCTCCGCACACTTGCACCTTTTTTGGCTCATGATCCGAGTCGTATTCGTAGCCGCCTCTCTCCTCTTTCTCATACTCGCATGGATAGCAGGGCCAGACCACCGCTTCAGCGACGTTCTCTACCTACTGTCCTATGGATTCGGGGGGTGGTTCGGACTTCTTTCCGCACTTCGATCGCTGGCCGCAAAGGACATCGATATCGACCTGCTCATGATCCTTGCAGCGCTGGGAGCTGCCTGGATCGGAGCTCCCGCCGAAGGTGCCCTGCTGCTCTTTCTTTTTTCGCTTTCCAACGTCCTGCAGGAATACGCCATCGGACGCACCCACCGGGCAATCGAGTCGCTTGCCAAACTCAAGCCGGCATCCGCCCGGAAATTGGCAAATGGAAGCGAACCCATCCATTGCCCGTTGGAGGAAATCCATGTCGGTGACCAAATCCGCGTGCTGCCGGGTGATCTCATTCCTTTGGATGGCCATGTGGTATCCGGGGACAGTTCAGTGGACGAGAGCTCCGTTACCGGGGAGTCCATTCCCGTCAACAAAACCAGCGGGGCCAAGGTCTTTGCGGGTTCGCTCAACAAAAACGGAAGCCTGACGGTTCAGGTCGAACGGGAATCCGCCGACTCCACCCTCGCGCGTATGATCTCACTGGTGGAGCACGCCAGGGAACAGAAAGCCCAGACCCAACGGATGCTCGAAGACTTTGAAAAGCATTACGCAGCTGGAGTCATTGTGTTTACCCTTCTGCTGATCGCAGTGATCCCCAGGCTGTATGGTGTTTCATTCAACGAAGGGTTTTACCGGGCGATCACGGTTATGGTGGTTGCCTCCCCCTGCGCACTGATCATCAGCACCCCGGCATCCATTCTCAGTGCGATCGCACGAGGAGCCCGCTGCGGGATCCTCTTCAAAGGCGGCATCCCCCTTGAACGGGGCGCACGTATCCGCGCCATCGCGTTTGACAAAACCGGCACCCTTACGCAAGGAAGGGTTAAGCTACAACAAATCATCACCTATCATCCGGACCGTTCCGAAGCAGAGATCCTCGGGCTCGCAGCCTCAATTGAATCCCACTCCGAACACCCGCTTGCGAAGGCCATTGTTCAGGAAGCACGCGCACGGGGACTGACCCTGCCCGCCCTCGAAAGCTTCGAGTCCACACCCGGCCGGGGAGTCACTGCCAAATTGGAGGGCCGGAAGCACTGGGTTGGTCGAAGCTCCTGGTTGAAAGATATCGGGGTCTTCATTGACCCGGACAAATCCGATGAACTGCGCAGCCTTCAAGATGATGGTTTCACCGCGATTGGGGTGGCCGAATCCACCCCGGATGGCTCGACCCGGCTCCTCGCATGGATCGCCCTCTCCGATTCCGTCCGACCGGATGCCGCTGAAACCCTACGGCAACTCCGCCAGTCGGGAATTCACGAAATCGCGATGCTCACAGGCGACAATGAGAGGGTCGCCCGCCGTATCGCCTCCGAACTCGGGATCGACACATGGCATGCCGCTCTGCTACCCGAAGACAAGGTCCAGCTCATCCGCGACCTGAGCAAACGTTCCGATATCGCCATGGTGGGAGACGGCACCAATGATGCGCCCGCACTCGCCAGTGCCAACCTCGGCATCGCAATGGGAGCAGCCGGTAGCGATGTCGCTTTGGAGTCCGCCGACATCGTGCTCATGGCCAGCGACCTGAACAAGCTCCCGCTCGCCCTCAACATCTGCCGTGCCACCCGCCGGATCGTCCTACAGAACCTCTCCTTCGCTCTGGGCATTATCGCTATCATGGTGGTGCTCACCCTCACTCTGCCCATCTGGGGAATCGAAGTGCCACTCCCCATCGGTGTGGTTGCCCACGAAGGCGGAACCGTGCTGGTGTGCCTCAATGGCCTCCGCCTACTGGTTGGCTGGCACAAATAAA
>JAFGAQ010000336.1 GCA_016933595.1 Opitutales bacterium
GATGTTGTCGCATGCGATGGGCTCGCACTGGGGAGCCCGACCCACATGGGTGGGATTGCATGGGAGATGAAACGTTTCTGGGACGTGGAGATGGCCAACGACTGGGGTCACATCGACGGCAAGATCGGATGCGCATTTTCATCGCAGGGTGGATGGGGCGGCGGGGCTGAACTAACCTGCCAGGCTCTGCTCAACATGATGATGAACTATGGCATGCTGACATTTGGTGTAACCGATTACGTCGCGCATCAGTTCACTTTGCACTATGGAGCCACGGTTGCGGGACAACCCAGAACCGAACGCGAGCAGGATTCCGCTAAACGCCTGGGTCAACGCCTGGCGGAATGGGTTGCGGTATATGTTGACGGTCGCCGCGCAGAACACCCGCTAACGTCTGGACGCAAGCGCTTTCCGTGGGGCGACTGAGTCCCCAGTCACAATCGCGTGAGGACAAGTGCAATCACCATAACCGATTGTCTCCGGTGACCAGTCCACGGAGTACGCATAAAAAAGCGGGTTCGATCCCAATCCGGAACCCGAACCCGTCCCAGGCGAAGGCCTCAAAAAGTATGCAGGAAGAGACCGGAACGCAGTTTCGGTTCAAACCAGGTGCTCTTAGGGGGCATGATCTGACCAGCATCCGCGATATCCATCAACTCTTCCACTGAAACCGGATACATCGAAAACGCAATGGAAGCATTCCCTGCATCGACCTGCTGTTTCAGATACGCATTTCCGCGGATACCCCCGACAAAATCAATGTGGTGGGCGGTCCGAGGATCATCCACTCCAAAGAGCGGAGCGAGCACCAAATCCTGAAGTCGGCTGACATCCAAGCGTCCGACCGGATCCAGATCCTCTTGCGGATGAAAAGCCAACGTACGCCATTTTCCACCCATGTAGAAACAGACTTCACCTGTTTTCGACGGCGTATCCCGGCCGGAATCCACGACATCCCCTACCTTTGCCAGTGCCGACAAAACGTCATCGGCATTGTGTCCGTTGAAGTGCTGGAGCAGACGGTTGTAGGGCAGTATTTTGAGCTGGGAAGCTGGAAACATGACCGAGAGGAACCAATTGTAATCCTCATCTCCGCGGTGGTTGGGGTTCGCATTGCGTCGCTCAAGGCCAACCCGAGCTGCGCTGGCCGCGCGATGGTGACCATCCGCGATGTAAAAACAGGGAACCTTGAGCATGGCTTGCACCACAGCATCCGGAGCGGGAACCCGCCAAGCGGTGTGGCGAATGCCGTCAGGCGCAACAAAATCGTAGAGCGGATCTTGCTCCTGCGCCTTTTCGATCGCCTGGCTCACACCGGCATCATCCCGATAGGTAAGGAAAACCGGTCCTGCATTGGCCGACATGGCAGAGGTCAGGCGGGTACGGTCGTTTTCCTTGTCTGCCCGGGTCTTCTCATGTTTCTTGATTCGCTCTTCGCGGTAGTCGTCGACATGGCATAGGCCGACAAGACCCTGCTGCCGATGCTCGCCCATCTGTTGCTGGTAAAGATACAAGCAAGGGGAAGACTCCCGTTCAAGGTTTCCGGATGATTTCAGCGTTTCCCATGCATTGACAGCCTGGGCATACACTTCGTCGGCATATGGGTTATGCCCGGGATTAAACGCAATCTCAGCGCGGGTGATGTGCAACAAACTGAGAGGATTGCCTGCGGCGAGCTGCCGAGCCTCTTCAGTGCTCACTACATCGTAGGGAAGCGCTGCAATTTTCTCTACCTTCGCCGGAACCGGGCGAAGGGCCTTGAATGAACGGATACGCATAACGATAAGGGACGAAAAAGATCAGAATGGATACACGAAATCCGCTTCGGACGCCTCACCGAACCGGGCAGAATGCAGGGCAGTTGTGTGCCCGGTCTGCGTATCCAGCAGATGCAGGCGCTTGGTGCTGCCTTCCCGCAGCGAATAGATCAGGTGACGGCCATCCCGCATCCAGACAGGCTCGATACCATCGCCCTTATGGTCGGTCAGCAACTGGGTTTCGCCGGTCTTCAGATTGTGCATGGCGATCTGAAACGTCTTGCCCACTCCCACGGTGAGCGCGATCCAGTCATGCCGCACCGGATTCCATGCCGGCTCCACGCAATAGGTGCTGATCGTGATGTTGACCCGCTGCATGGCCTGTGTATTGCGATCGATCGTGAATATCTGCGGACTGCCCATCTGATCGGATACCACGAGGAGGCGCTGCCCATCCGGCGACCATGCAGGCGAGATCTCCGCACTCTTGTTGTTGGTAAGGCGCTTGGGATAACGGCCCACATTGTCGGAGATATAAATCTCCGTGCTCTTACTCGAAGACAGCACCATCGACACTTCTTTTCCGTCCGGACTGAACACTGCACCGGTATTGGATCCTTTATAATTGGCGAACATCCGGCGCTGACCCGTGCTCGGATTGATCAGAAAAATATCCGGAAAACCGGTCCGGAAATAACCGGTGTAAATAATCCAGGACCCATCCGGAGACCACGAAGGTCCCAGCGAATAGGATTTATCAGTGGTAAGTTGATCGACCTTTTGAAAAAAGAGGTCGCTGATAAAGATCTCACGGTATCCGTTCTGCCTCCCCACAAAAGCAATGCGGCCCGCAAGAAATCCCTTTAAATCAGTGGTCTTTTCGATGATCAGGTCGCAGATCCGGAGGGCCGCAATCTGCCAGTTTCCGCCCTTCACTGTGGCAACCGAGCCCTTTGCGACTTCAGCGAGAGGCGTTGCCTTCTGCAGGATATAAGCAATGCGGTCATCCTTGTCGCGATCGAGTTTGAGGATGTAAACCGGGGAGCCCTCGCTCACGACATCAAAAGCGCCGTGCGAGTTAAATGCATGTGTGACGAGGGTTTGAAGCGCCTGATCGTTGGCCGAGACGCGGATCGGGATCGCGTTCGCCTTGCCCTCACGGACAATCTCGGGGATCAGGATACTGTCCTGCGCGACCAAAACGGACGAGCACACACACACTGACAGCACCAACGCACACAGGTTGACTGCGATAGAGTAGGATCGGCGGAGAAGCTCTGACATGACGATGATGTATACTTAATCCTCTCAAAATGAAAAGCGGAATCTGCTTTAGTGCCTTGCGTCCCCGAACAGGACATGCAAAGTCACGATCGGAGGCCGACACAGCCACGATCCAATTATCACTGACATGACAGCCATCAATCTGGAAACGATCCGAGAAACCCTGAAATCGATCCCCTATCCGGGATACACCCGCGACATTGTTTCATTCGGGCTGGTACGCGACATTCACGTCTCCGCCGATGGGAAAGTCGAGGTGTTGCTCGAAATCGCCACCCGTCAGGAACACATCCCGGCCGAAATCCAAGCGCGGGTGGAAACCGCCTTGAGCAACCTCCCCGGAGTAAGCGCGGTGGACGTTAGGATATCCGTGGCACCCGCCCCTCAAACTCCTCAAGGAAAAACCCAAGGGGATGGAGGAGGAATCCCGCCCCCCACGCCCCTGGATGGAGTCAAACACATCATTGCGGTGGCCAGCGGAAAAGGTGGTGTCGGAAAATCCACTTTCGTCGCAAACCTCGCATGTGCGATCCGCCAGCAACTCGCCGCCCGCTCCGAGGGAGCGTCCGCTTCGGTGGCGATCATGGACTGCGACATTTTCGGACCATCAATTCCGATCATGATGGGTGCCCGCGGGCGTCCTCAGGTGAGCGAGGACAAAATCCATCCCCTGCAAAGCCACGGCATCAAGATTATGTCCATGGGTTTTCTTGTGGACGAAGACACGGCGGTAATCTGGCGCGGTCCTATGGTGATGAAAGCGATCCAGCAGTTTTCCCAGCAAGTGGAATGGGGAGAAGTGGACGTGATGCTCATCGACCTCCCTCCTGGAACCGGAGACGCCCAGATATCCCTCACCCAGACGCTGCCGCTCGACGGAGCCCTGATTGTGACAACCCCTCAGGCCGTTTCGGTGCAAGTGGTCCGGCGCGGGGCTGATCTTTTCGAAAAAGTCCACGTACCGATTCTCGGAGTGGCCGAAAACATGAGTTTTCTTGAGAACCCGCAGACTGGCGAGCGGCAATACCTCTTCGGCAAAGATGGTGGCGTGCGGGTGGCGGATGCGCTCGGAGTCCCGCTACTGGGCCAGATCCCGATTGAGGAGACATTGAGAATCGGAGGAGACCAAGGCATTCCCCAAGTGATCTCGAACCCAAACAGTTGCTCTGCTAATGAATTCCGTATGATAGCTTCCAAAATACTGGACAGTCTGGAAAAATGAATTGATTGCGCTTGGGAGCGTCCTACCATGTGACACAGTTCTATAAACTTTTGTTCGAAAAAATTCCCATGGTAGACGAAAAGGACAGAGATCAGGCGCGGGTCTTTGCGGACCGTTCGAGTCTGTATCGGGAGTTCCTTCAGGAGCGGGAGGAAATCCTCAAGCACAAATGGCTGGAGTCCGAGAAGGCCGGTCGGGATATTGGTTTCGAACGGGCGCTTCTGGACTGGATCCGCAACCATCGGGACCGTTGGAAGGCATCGCGCCGGGCCGGACAAACTGAAGTTCCCACCTCGCAAAGCTGAGTCGGAAGGGCATTGGATGCCCGGCCGGATCAAACAGAACATAGGGGCCCATTGCCGGTTTCGGGCTTGATGATGGGTTTGAATCCATGTCGCACGCAATTGGTTCAGACTCGACAACCTATTTGACTAACGCTAGGCACTATCCCGTATTCTCCGAACATCCATGATTGATATTTCCATTCTGCGTGAACAAACCGAACGGGTAAGAGCCGCTATTGCCCGCAAGAAATTCTCCTGCGACATCGATGCCATCCTCGAGCTTGACCGGCAACGCCGGCAGCTTGTTACCGACACGGAATCGCTCAGGGCCCGACAGAATGCGGCCAATCAGGAAATCCGCACCATGGAGAAGGGTTCGGATGCCTTCAAGATCAAGATCGCCGAGATGAAAACACTCTCGGAGGAGGTCAAATCCGCCGATGCCCGCACCCGCGAAATCGATGAGCTTTGGAAGCAGGCGATGCTCACGATCCCCAATCTGCCGCACGAGAGCGTCCCCGAGGGACGTGGGGACCAGGACAACAAAGTGGTTTATGAATGGTTGCCTGAAGGCTTTGATAAGGATGCTGCCGGGAGCCCGCATTGGGAAATTCCCGGAATAAACGCCTTTCTGGACTTCAACCGCGGGGTAAAAGTGACCGGAGCAGGATTCCCGTTCTACCGCGGAGCCTTGGCCCGCCTGAACCGCGCCCTCATCCAATCGCTTCTGGATGAAGCGGTGAACATGGGCTATGAAGAAATCCAGCCCCCGCATATGGTAAACGCGGCAAGCGCAACAGCCACGGGTCAATTGCCCGACAAGGAAGGGCAGATGTATCAGGTCATCAACGACGATCTCTATCTCATACCGACCGCTGAAGTCCCCGTAACCAACTACTATCGCGATGAGATCCTTAACGAAGCCGATCTTCCGCTGAAATTCTGCGCCTACACGCCCTGTTTCCGCAGGGAAGCCGGAAGCTGGGGCAAGGACGTGCGCGGGCTCAACCGTCTCCACCAGTTCGACAAGGTGGAGCTGGTCAAATGGGTTTCTCCGAAGAACAGTTTCGAGGAACTGGAATCGCTGCGCAAAAATGCCGAGCACATGCTTCAGGCACTTCAACTACCTTACCGCGTATTGGAAATCTGCGCGGGAGACATCGGGTTCCCGCACTCCAAGCAATTCGACCTGGAAGTATGGTCACGCGGACAAAAACGTTGGCTGGAAGTGTCAAGTTGCAGCAACTTCACCGATTTTCAGGCCCGCCGCGCCCAGATCCGTTACCGCAACAAGGAGGGAAAAGTGGAGCCTGTCCACACCCTCAACGGGTCCGCACTCGGAATGTCACGCACCTTGGCCGCCATCCTCGAAAACAACCATGTTGGGGATGGGGAAATCGTGGTTCCGCATCTGCTGCGTCCACGTTTCGGAGCAGAAAAATTCACGTTGGTTCGCTAAAGTTTCTAAGGTTATTTACAATTTGTCCGATTAACCACACTTGTGGTCAACGGATGCTAACCTTCGTCATACAACCCTTCGGCAGAAACCTGCTCTCCCGCCCAAGTGCATATGCCCATTCCGAAGTATCGGCAAGGGTCATGTTGCTGCATAATGGGCTGAGTATCATTGGAGCCGCTCTGATTTGGTTCATCTTGCACGCATGGGCAGGTACGGACGCCGCGCTCTGCGGATTGGCATCGCTTCCGATTGTGGGATTTCTTTCTGCGGCATTGGGCTCCCCCGATCCGATGGATCTGAATGATCGCACAAATGACCCGATCCACGGCAACTCGGATGTGAGTGGCTCTACCCTCTTTTTCCGTTTCGGGGCCAAAGACCCGTGGCCTATTCTCGCGATCAGCCCCAACTGCCAGACACTCTTGGGGTTCGGACCGCAGGCCTTCATCCACGATCCAACTCTCTGGTTCTCGAGAATCGATCCGGTCGACAAGCCGCGTTTGCTGGAGGATCTTGTCGACATCGCATCAACCGATAGACTCTGCTCCGAATACCGTTTTCAACATGCCAAAGGTCACACCATTTGGGTGCGCGACGAATACATTCCGGTATTCGATAACGCAGGCACCATCACCGAGGTCGTGGGAATACGCTGGGACATTTCAAAGTGGAAGTTCACGGAGGAAAACCTATCGGTAACCGAAAGCCAATACAGGGCATGCATCGATTTCGCCCCGGATGGCGTAGCCGTTATTGATCAGCACGGCGACTTCTGTCATCTCAACGAAACACTCGCGAAGATCACCGGATTCAGCACCTTCGCACTCGCTCAGCAGACCCTTTTCGACCGGATGCATCCGGATGCAAGGAAGGATGGCTATACCTGGCTTGACCGGCTACGGCAGGAAAAGCGCTCCAGAGGTGAGTTCCGTTTTGTCCGGAAAAACGGTGCCGAACAATACCTCTCGCTCAATGGAACAGCGTTGGATGGTGCCCATTACCTCGTTTTTCTTAAGGATATCACCAACGAGCGGGTAGCTCGAATCAGGGTGGAAAGGCGCGACCAATTGCTGCATGCGTTGGTTCAGTCGATGAATCATCTCCTTTCCCTTGGAGACGAGGGCCTGGACGCATCCGAGCCAATCCCCCACGAGATCCTCGAGTATCTGGGACGGGCTCTCGAAGTGGATGTGGCCTTTCTGGCGGTCTGCACCCGCACCCATTCCGATACGGAGGGCTTTGATGAGGGTTTCTCCATGGTCGAAGTCTGGCGGGACGACCCCGATTCTGTGCAAGCGATCTATCCCCGGGATCATATCTACCGCTGGCATGGCGAAGCCGGAAGCTGGCGCAACCGTTTCTACGACAAACACTACGTTATCGCACGGAACGAGTGCAATCCGGCCAGTGGGTTTTGCCATCCCCTGCTTCAGGAGGCTCAGGCAAAAAGCCTGTTTATGGTGCCCATGTTCCTACGCAATGAACTGTGGGGCTTCATGGGGTTTGGAAAAAATGACGCCGGGCAGCGCTGGAAACTGGTGGATCGTCGCATCCTAACGGCTGCGGTTGACAGCATCATGCTCGCCATCCGCAACCGCATCGCGAGTCGCGAGATCGCCCGAACCAATTCACAGCTCCAAATCGCGATTGAGCGCGCCAACCGCATGGCGATTGAATCCGAGAAAGCCAATCGGGCCAAGAGCGACTTTCTGGCGAATATGAGTCACGAGATCCGGACTCCGATGAACAGCATTCTGGGATTCACCTCACTTCTACTCGATTCGGACATTCAGAACGAACACCGAGAGTGGCTGGAAATGGTTCAAACCAGCGGAAAAGCCCTACTGAGTCTGGTGAACGGTATTCTGGATTTCTCCAAGATCGAATCCGGCAAGATGGAGATCGAATCCAGACCCATGCGCTTCCGCACCTGCGTCGAGGAAGTCATCGGAATCCTTGGGCATGAAGCCTCACGCAAAGGGCTATTTGTCTGTTTCGATCTGGACCCTGGCATTCCCAACCGGGTCGTGTCTGACGAAGCAAGAATCAAGGAAATCCTGCTTAACCTGATCGGAAACGCGATAAAATTCACCCACGTGGGAGGCATCACTGTGAGAGCGGGCAGCGATCCAATCCCACCACCACGGGATCAGTCCGGAAACTGGTCCGAGATATGGTGCGAGATCGAGGACACCGGCATTGGAATCCCGGATGACAAAATGGATCGGCTCTTTCTTCCCTTCTCCCAAGCCGACACATCAACCACACGACGATATGGTGGAACCGGACTTGGGCTTGCGATATCCCGGAGTCTTTGCCGGAAGCTGGGCGGGGACGTTGAAGTGCGCAGCATCGAGGGCAAAGGATCCGCCTTCCGGTTTACCTTCATGGCTCCGGTGCTCGAACCAGCCCTAACGCCGAAATTCCCACATGCCGGGGATACCCGCGTATCGAACGCATCCTCCGCCCCTCTCGAACCAACCATGGCCGATATCCGGCCTCTTCGCATCCTGGTTGCCGAAGACAACCGCATCAACCAGAAGGTATTGAGCCTGATCCTAAAAAAGATGGGATACCAGGCGGAGTTTGTCGAAAATGGCCGACAGGCAGTCCGGGCCATCACCGATGGAATGTTCGATCTGGTCTTCATGGATGTGCATATGCCGGAAATGGACGGCTACGAAGCCACACGCAAAATCCGCAAAATTGAAGAAAAGGCCGAAAACCGCAAACGGCTCCATATCATTGCGCTCACCGCCCACGCCATGAAAGGAGACAGGGAAAAGTGCCTGGAAGCCGGGATGGATGACTACCTCACCAAACCCATCCAATTGCCCGCGCTGATAACCGCGATCAAGGCAATGCGACGGGACGAGGATCAGGTCGGTTCATCCGCTCCGTAATAGGCGGCAACAAACTTGCACCGTTTTTTCCCAGGATTCCCTTCAAACCACAGTCGGATGCTCATTCCCGATATGACCTGAGGAGTCATCCAACCTCCACCCACGCTTTCCCGTTCTGTGATTTCTCCGGATCCGGATTCCACGTGATGGCTGACTCAGTCATTGCAATTGCCACACGTTTTGCTTAGTGTTTCCTTCATTGAATAGAGAGAAAACCGCCGGTCCCGCTCGCTTGGGTGGGTATTGCGTCACCAAACATAATGCATAGTTCTTACCATGCCCACCGCCATTATTCTGCTTAAAATCGACCCGAAACGTATCACCGGAACGGCTGAACGCATTCTGGACATGCCGGATGTCACCGAGGTGTATTCCATTTCCGGGCGATACGACCTCATGGTAATCCTGAAATGCCCTTCCCTCGATAAGATTGAGTACATCATCACGGATCATCTGCTCAAAACTGAAGGGATCATCGACAGCGAGACTGTGTTCGCGTTCCGCAGCTATGATAAGCGAGAGGCGGGCCAATCCATCGAAGTCGACTGACGAAGCGATCCGTTTTCCCGTCTTTTCATCCTCCTGCGGCTGCCTTCCGTAATGAACAGCAACTCGCTTTCTGCCCACATTTTGGCCGCACCATGACCCTATTCAGACTCCTGGGATTCATCCATTCCAAAACACTTCTAAAACCCGTCCTGATTATTCTGATGGGTGCCGCATCCGGACCGATACAAGGTTCAATTTGGCAAACAGTTGAACCCACGGATTCTCCGGTTTGCAACCCCCTCAAGGGGTTTGTGTGCTATGCGGAAGACTACGATGTTTTCCCTTACAGCCTCGAATACGAACCCCTTCCGGTCAACGCAGTTCAAACCGGATACGAGTCCTTCGATTGGACAGCGCTTGAAACCGTGCTGAATACCATCGCTTCACGCGGGCATCAGGCACTGATCAAGTTCACCTACGACAACCCGGCCACACCATCCGGAATTCCGGAATTCCTGAGCCATGTACCGGTCCAAACCTACACGGATTACCAGGAGAATACCCCCGAAGATAGCCGCAGTGTATCCCCGGACTACGAGCACACGGACTTCAAGAGGGCCATGTTCAGCTTCATCGCCGCCTTAGGTGCGAGCTACGACGGCGACCCGCGGATCGGATTTGTCGAACTCGGGCTGGTCGGATTCTGGGGCGAGTGGCACACCTACCCGCATGGGGAATGGATGCCGACCGAGGCCACCCAAAACGCCGTGATGGAAGCCTATGACAACGCTTTCAACACCACCTGCGTTCTAGTGCGTGAACCACGCCATAATAGCCCCTCTTACAATATCGGATACCACGACGATTCTTTTGTTTTCAGCACCTACGACAACCTACCTCCCGACACGGACTGGTACCACTACCCTAAACTGGTCGCCCTCAACGAAACCAACAAGTGGACAAGCTGTCCAATGGGAGGAGAGTTGAGACCGGAACTGCAGGAAACTCTCTGGAATACTCCCTCTTGCTCCTTCACCCATCCAACAGAGCTCCACACACAGACATGGAACGAGGCAGTCGAACTGACCCACGCTTCCTGGATGCTGGTTTCCCACGCGTTCTGGCCGGGCTATTCGGGCGAGGCCCACACCCGTGCACTCGAAGGCTCCAGAAACTCGGCTACGCGCTCCGGATTGATGCATGGATGGCCGAGCCTATTCCGTCCTCAGAAAACATCCGGTTTACCGTGAAGATAGGAAACGTCGGGATTGCGCCCTTCTATTACAATTGGAATCTTGAACTCGGGCTCTTTGCAACAGGTATGGATCCGGTCGTAATCTCCACGGGTTGGGATATCCGATCCGTCATCGATGCTGACCCCATCACCTTTGTACATGAGGCCAATCTCCAGTCGCTACCCGATGGGATGATCACGCTGGCGATTCGCCTGAAAAACCCGTTGCTCAACGGTGATCCCGTCGTATTTGCAAACCTGAACCCCAATCCACCCGCACCCGATTGGCAGGTGCTCGGAACGCTCAACAGACCACCCGTTCTAAATCCGATCGGAAACCACACGGTACGCGCCGGGCAAACCCTCCGCATCAACATCTCAACCACCGACCCGGACGGAAACAATCCCACCTTTTCCGCTTCGGGCGAATGATCCTACCTCGAGCAAACTCCGTGGGATCACTCCAACCCGCTGAATGGCCTGAACAGGTCACTGTCGGTGGATAGAATGATCATGGTATCGTCTTTCAGAGCCTGATCCAAAGTCTCCAGAGTTTTCACAAACTCATAGTATTCCTGAGCCTCAGCCGTGCCACCGTAGGCTTGGGCGTAGATCGCGGAAGCCTCTGCGTCGGCCACCCCCATAATTTCCTGCCCGACACGATACGCTTCGGATTGGATATCACGCAAATCGCGGTCACGCTGCCCGAGAATACGGGCGGCCTCGCCCTCCCCTTCACTGCGGAAACGGGCGGCGATCTGTTCGCGCTCGCTGATCATACGCTGGAAGATCTGCCGCTGAACGTTATCGTTGTAGTTCAAGCGCTTGATTCGCAAGTCCAACAACTCAATTCCAAGGCTCTCCAACGTGGGCTGCGCGGCTGATACAATCATACGCTCAATGCGGTCTCTTCCTACCGAAATCTTGTCAAGCCGACCAATCACATCGGACCCCAATTGCTCAAGTTCTTCTTCCAGTTGCACTTCCCTGTTTTCCGAACGCACTATCTCCAGCAACACGTGGTTGGCAATCGCCTCACGGGCGGCACTGTCAAGAATGTCATCCAAACGTGTCAAAGCGGTATTCTCGTTGCGAAGCCTGAGGAAAAAGGTCTGGGGATCCTTGATCTTCCATCTCGCAAAACTGTCGATGCGCACAAACAGCTTGTCTTTGGTTGGAAGCTCGCTACTTTCACCATCCCACGAAAGGATCCGCTTCTCCAGCACATTGACCTTTTGGATGAACGGAAGCCTCCAATGCAATCCGGCTTCGTTCACGGGCTCCCCTTGGATCTCCCCGAATTGGGTGAGGATCACCTGCTCAGTTTCCTCCACCACATACAGGCTCTGATAGAGAAGAAGCCCACCCAAAACAACGAGTAGACCAAAAGAAAACACTAGTCCGCTTTGACGATTCATAACAATTCTCCCGTTTGGATTACTTCTGTTCGTTCAGTTGCAGGAGCGGCAATACCGACTGGGCATCTTCGTCCACGATGATTTTGCGTCCCATCTTGGGCAAAACCCGCTGCATGGTCTCAAGATACATCCGTCGTTTGGTCACCTCCGGAGCCTTCAAATACTCCTCCAGTACAGCCTCAAATCGCTTTGCATCTCCCTTGCTCCGGTTCACCCGCTCGATCGCATAACCGCGTGCCTCCTCAATTTGTTGTTCTCCCTGTCCACGGGCCTTGGGCACCACCTGATTGTATTGGGATCTGGCCTCGTTAATCAACCGCTCACGCAATTGCTGCGCCTCATTCACCGCATTGAAAGAAGGAGCAACCTGAGAAGGCGGGGCCACCGCCTGCAACACCACCTGATCAATCCCAATTCCCATGCCGTATTCGTCCATCAGCCTTTGTAGCCGATCCAGAGCCTGACTCTGCATGCTTTGTCGACCAACGGTGATAATCTCATCCACCGTGCGATCCCCCACAACCTGGCGCATCACCGACTCTGACGCATCCCGCATGGTGGTAACCGGATCACGTACATTGAAAAGGTAGGCTTTCGGATCCTCGATCCGATACTGTACACTCCACTCCACCTCTGCGGCATTCAAATCCCCGGTCACCATCAGAGACTCACTCAGGTAACTGCGGCTGTCGTAGCGGCTCGGTCCACCGCCGGAGTTGTCAGCCAAGGTGCGATACCCAAACTCCTCACGGTGTTGGCGCCGGGTCGCCACCCGCATCGCTTTGTCCACACCGAATGGAATTTTGAAATGCAAGCCCGGCTCAGCGACCTTGTGCAGCTTTCCAAACCGCAGCACCACAGCCTGTTCCTCAGATTCCACCACATAGTAGGAGGAAAACAGGCCATACACAAGGGCCAGACCGATAGCGACCAAGACAATGTGCGTCATCCGCACTTCGAAAGGATCCCGGGTTTGGTTTGTTTTATACATAATGAATTGGGGTTCGGTTTGGAAGCTTTCCCGACCCTACCGCAAAACCCGGGGAATGCAACCCCATCCGCCCCATTGGGACATCGAACATACAATCAAAGCCCCGCGTCAGTAATGCATGGGGTATCCTATACTCCGGATCAGCGTCCCCAAAAGGTCCATCATTTTCTCACTATCAGCAACCGTCACTGCCTTGTCGAACAGACCGGTAAGCGTCAAAGAATACTCCTTCCATATCCCCGAAACAGCCACTTCCTCAAAATCGGCCTGGATAATCGAAGACACTTTCACAATCACTCTATGAATATCCGACGAGCTGAAACAGTGACTTCCGCCCACCGCATTCGCGATTCCCGAAATACGGCTCCAGTAGAGAAACAACAAAGTCAAAGAGGCATGGCAATCATCCACCATCCATTCACAGGCTTTTCTTTGCCCTGCCACCGCCTCACGAAACCGGTTCCGATCCATTTTCATAGGCTTCATCAAGGGTGACGTATCGACAGAACCATCCAATGTGGACGCAGGGCCTCTTTTCGGGTAATAGGTTTGCCGGTCTCAAATATCGATCCGATTCATTCATTCCATCATCTGAACGGGGCGCAAACAAGACGTAAGAAACTCCAAACAACTGAAAAGAGAGCTCTATCGGATGCATAACGAAGTGCTTTTCACTTGTCGACAGGGCTCCCTTTTCGTCGTTCCTCCTCAGCGAGTCCGGATAGAGGATGTACCGTTCATATCTGGATTCATCGCATCCTATTGTGTAGCAATTCTCACCCCTCACAAACTCGATTTCCCGTTTATGGAGAACATGTGAAAAGGACCACAACTTTTCCCCGTGTAAGCCCTCACATTTGAAACAATCAAGACCGGAGCATTTGATCTTCATCGTCTGGACCACCTATGCAGGAAAACCGGATTCATTGCCTTTGATCCCAGAATAGCCGGATACCATCGTAGGCAATACATATCGTCCCAAGATCAAGGATTCCATAATATGGAGCCGCCTATCGGAATCGAACCGACGACCTACTCATTACGAATGAGTCGCTCTACCAACTGAGCTAAGGCGGCACAC
>JAFGAQ010000006.1 GCA_016933595.1 Opitutales bacterium
GATGGATTCCGGGAGTTGTTTCTCGATGGCGAGGGAGTAGTGACCAAGGATTCCAACCGCGTTCCACCCCGGAACCCCGATTTCACAGTCGATAGAACGGGCGATATCGAGAAACCGCTCTTCTTCGGTTGCCAGGTATAGCTCGGTGGCTGCCCAGAAGTGTTCGTCCCGAATATCCTTGTCGCCGTAGTGGCCAGTGTGGACGTCTTCGGGTTGTTTGTAAAGAATGTCCGGGTTGGTTTGTGCCCAATCCCATGCGTGGAGGGCGGCCTTGAGGCAGGTTTCCGCATACTCCGCGTCGAATGGTCTCCAGACGCGGTGAGCCATTGCCATGACAGCCGCGAAGTTGTATGCTGCCGGGGTGGACTTCATCACCATGTAGCGTGGATCGTTCAGCAGGTGGGGGAGTACGGCAGGCTCAAAGCGGAGGGTGGTCAACTTGTGATAGACCCCTCCGTCTGCCGGATCCTGCATGGCAAGCATCCAATCGAGGTTCCATTTGATTTCATTCAGCAGGTCGGGGATGTCGTTTCCGCTTTCGGGGATATTGAGGTCAAGCCCGTTGTAGTATTCGGGAAACATCCGGTAGGCCAGCAGGAGCGTGTAGGTCGATATCCCTGAATTAACGATATACTTGTTGTAGTCTCCGGCATCATACCACCCTTTGGGAGCGGAAACCACCGTGCCTTCGGGGCGGGTATCGGATGCGGCGGATGCATGGATCAGAACGTGGTCATCGGGATGGCCGGCCGGGCGTGCCCACTTTCCGGCATAAGCCGGCTCAAGCTCAAAGGAGGCGCGACTGAAGTAGAAGGCTTTGATAGCTGCCTTCGAAAGCTCTCTTAGGGCTTCATTCCTTATAATTAGGGGTGCGGAGGTTGCTCCAGTATCGGTTTTGATGAGGAATCGGCCGGGGGTATCAAAATCGGAGAAGTCGACCAGCGCGACTTCGGCCTGGAGTGGTTGCCAATAGGCGGGTTCGCCAATGGTTCCCTCAAATAGCGGAGTGGCATCGCCTTCTGCTTCCACGATTTGGAAGGCTTTCGCCTGAGGATCGCTGATCACGGCCCATTTTTGTTGTTGGGGATGATATCCAACCTGATTGATCCAAATTGGACTGAGGTTCGATGCAGCAGGATCGGCATCCTCGTCGATCGTTTCCCCCGAAGCTGAAAGCAAGGGGACCATCAAAAGGCAAAGAGTCTGGATCAAGGGGTTCATGAAAAGATATGCTTGGTTGTTCTCAGGTAATGCGCCGGGCATGGGCCCCACCCTACATAATTGAGACAGGAATCCGGATTTCAGAAAAGAGCAAACTGAAGCCGATGCAACGTGTTGCAGAATCACGGAGAAAGCCGGGTTGAGATGGTGGCCAGAAAGTCGATGCTGCGAGGAATGGTGGTATCGTTTGGTGAATCCGGTCAAGGTTTGGCGAAAACCACGAGATTTCGGCGCGGTGCGGGGGTATTCGGAAAAGCATGGCGATTGGGTTGATATGGAACATGTTTATTATCAATAACAAGAGTGAGGGGTGATAGAATTGGCATACAAACTGATATCGGATTGTCTTCGTTGGCGGAGTAAGTATGCTTGAGCCCATTCGAATTGGGGTGTTTGTACATGCGGCAGTTTTCGGAGAATGACAGGAAGAAAAATGAGAATCGGAACGGAAGTGATCAAAGGCTGGATGAAAAGCATTGCCTTAGGGGGTGCCGTTATGTGCTTGGGTGGATTGGTTCTTTCGGGAAATACGCTCACGCTTGAGGATGCGATCACGGAGGCGATGGTACGAAATCTGGATCTGCGCATTCAGGAAGCGGACCATCGCATAGCCGGGGATTCTGTGGAATTAGAGCGGGCAACCTTCGACCCAACGCTATTTGGCGAGGCCTCATGGGCTGAGCAGGAACAGGATCGGGACCTGTATCGTTCAAGTTCGGAAACGGGTCGTGCAGGTTTGGGCGTAACCCGGCAGTTGAGCTCCGGTGCCTCGCTGACCTTGCGCACCGACTATGTGAGGAGCGGAGGGAGCCGCTACGATGCTTCATTGAACCAGATCATTGGAGCGGATGATCTCAATCATAATTCAGCAATTACGGCATCGATCCGGCAGCCTTTACTTAAGGGAAGCGGAAGCCGGGTAAACCTGGCTGGAATTCGGAAGGCCGGGAAGCGTTTGGAGATTGCGGGTTTGGATTTCCGGCAGCAGGTTCTATCGGTCATCCGGGACACGGAAAAGGCCTACTGGCAACTGGCGCATGCCAGGGCGCGGATGAATCGGAGGGAGTCGGCGATCCGTTTGGCGGAAACCATGTTGGAGGAGACCCTTATTCGGGAGCAAGTCGGTCGGGCGACCCGGTTGGACGTTTTGCAGGCTCGGGCGAATGTGGCCTCGCAACAGGAGATCCTTTTGGATGCCGGGCGTCAGGTCGAGGAAGCGGAGGATGCGCTGGCTGTGCAGTTGGGTCGGCTTGAAGCTGGCGTGGCCCGACGGGATTTTTCGGTGGAATCCTTGCGACCGGTGGGCGTGGAGATTCCGGATCTTGGAAGCGTCTGGGCCGGAGCGCTTGCCCGTAGTCTCGAATTGAGTGTCCAAAGGGCCAATCTTGAGGTGTTGGAGGAGGATCTTCTGTTGGCGAAAGATGAGATGCGCACGAACCTGGATCTTGTGGCTTCGGCTTCCACCACAGGGCTATCTCAGGAGGGAGCCAGGACTGCCTACGAAAGCGCGCTAGAAAAGGAAGGACACGACTGGCAGGTGGGACTTGAGGTGAGCGTCCCCATTGGAAAACGTGCGGCGAAGGCAGGTTTGAGACAAGCGGAGAGCGGGATTGAACGGGAGGAGTTCCGTCTGGCTCGGATGGAGCAGGATTTGCTTAGGAGGGTGCGGGATACCCATCGCGTGTTGACGGTGGGACTTCAGAAACTGGATGCCGCGCGTCTGACCTTGGAACTTGAAACGGAAGCTTTTGAACAGCAGCAGCAGCGGGTCGACAATGGGCTCGCCAATTTCAGGGATCTGCAGGAGTCGCAACTGGCGGTGGACCGGGCGGCGATCGCTGAGTTGGATGCTTGGTTGGCTGTGTTATTTGCTGAGGTTGAGCTGGCTGAGTTGGATGGTCGGCTGTTGGACCGGCATAGGATTGATATCGAGACCCGCACGGGTGTTGCGGATGCGGGATGATGCGGGAGTTCAACGAAGGAAAGATCGGGAGTTTGAAAAATGAAGAAACGTAAGAAGAAGTCGTGGCTGAAAAGGGTGGTGATTATTCTGGTTGTGTTGGCCGGAATTGGTACCTTTGGGGCGATCAAGGCAGGTTCCGCTCCCAAGGGAATCGAGGTCACTTCCGGCAAGTCGGTTCGGGGGGACATCACGAGCGTGGTGACCGCCACCGGGAAGATTCATCCGCAGGCGGAGGTGAAGCTTTCGTCCGAGGTGTCCGGTGAGATCATTGAGCTTCCGGTGCGGGACGGTGAATCCGTGAAGAAGGGGGATCTGCTGTTCCGGGTCAACACGGACACTTTGGAGGCACAAGTGAAGCAGCAGGAAGCCGCGCTCAGTGCGACCAAAGCGAACAGTGCCCAGAACAAGGCGCAGATGGAACTCGCGAGCTTGAATCTTAAGCGGATCGAGAATCTGGCGGAGAAAGGGTTTGTGACGGAGGACGAACTGGATCAGGCGCGGACGAACATGGAGGTGGCAAAAGCGGCCTATGAAGCATCGGTGTTTCAGATTGCGCGGCAGGAGATGCAACTGAAGGAGGCGATGGATGCCCTCGGGAAGGCATCGACTTATGCTCCGATCGATGGAACCGTGACGATCCTCAATGCGGAGAGCGGGGATCGGGTGGTCGGGACCGGGCAGTTCGCGGGCACCGAGATTTTGCGGCTGGCGAATTTGAGTGCGATGGAGGTGAGGGTGGATGTCGCCGAGACAGACATCATCAATGTGAAGGTTGGGGATCAGGCCGACATCGAGATTGATTCTCTACCGAATGAAAAATTCGCGGGTGTGGTCTCGGAGATCGCGAATTCGGCAAACACCGCAAACATGGGCTCACAGGAACAGCTTACCACTTTTCAGGTCAGGGTTCGGTTTGACAAGGCGGACAACCGTTTCCGTCCCGGAATGACAGCGACTGCCGATATCCGGACCAAGAGCGAGAAGGATGTGGTGCTGGTTCCGTTGCAGAGTGTGACGGTTCGGCAGAAGACGGAGGTGCGGGAGCAGCTCAAGCTGAAGCCTGAAAAAGACGGTGATGAGACAAAGGAAGGAGCCCCTGCGGAGCCGAAGAACCCGGATGCTGGGAAGGAACCATCGGACAATCGCAAGGAGAATGCACGCGATAGCATGCAGCGCGTGGTGTTTGTGATCCGGGATGGAAAGGCGATATTGACTCAGGTTGAAACCGGAATTGCAGATAGCCGGAACATTCAGATCGTGTCGGGTCTCGATGAGGGCCAGACGATTGTGACCGGCAACTACGGAGTCCTGACCCGTGAGCTCAAGCATGAAAGCATGGTGCGTGTGAAGGAAAACGGTTCGGACAAGGATGGCAAGGCCGGCCCAAAAGGAAAGCGCTGAGGTGGCGATGAGTCAGGGAAAAGAAGAGAATCGTGACCCGGTGATTGAGATCATCGGGGTGCGAAAGATTTATGATCTCGGTGAAACCCGGGTTCACGCGCTGGACGGGGTCGATCTGCGGATCTATCCCAACGACTATGTCGCGGTGATGGGTCCATCGGGAAGCGGAAAATCGACGTTGATGAACTTGTTGGGGTGCCTCGATACGCCGACGGAGGGTCACTACCACTTCGGTGGGGAGGATGTTGCCGAAATGAGCGACAACGAGCTGGCGGACATCCGAAATCGGCGTATCGGATTCGTGTTCCAAAGCTTTAACCTTTTGCCGAGGGCGACTATCCTGCGAAACGTGGAGCTTCCTTTAGTGTATGGCGGGATGGACAGCCACACCCGGTTGCAGCGGGCCGAGGAGGCCCTGACCAAGGTGGGCCTGGCGGACCGCTTGCGCCATCGGCCTAATGAGCTTTCCGGTGGGCAGCGCCAGCGGGTCGCGATCGCACGCGCTTTGGTTAACCGTCCATCCATCATTCTCGCGGATGAGCCGACTGGAAACCTCGATTCCCGGACCGGTGAGGAGATCATGGCCCTCTTCGAGGAACTCTACCGTCAGGGAAATACCCTTATCGTGGTCACGCATGAGGATGATATTGCAAAGCATGCCCGGCGCTGTGTGCGCCTAAGGGATGGTCGTATCGAAAGTGATTCGCCGACAAACCACAAATGAGAAGGTCCTGGTATGAATTGGCGGAGGCCATCCGCATCGCGCTGGAGCAGGTCAATGTGCATCGGATGCGTTCCTTGCTCACTGCGCTTGGGGTGATCATCGGGATCGTGGCGGTTACCCTTATGGGGACGGCGATCAAGGGGATCGACATCGGATTCAGGGACAGTCTTTCCATGTTGGGAAACGACGTCTTCTACGTCGAGAAATTTCCGTGGAAGGATGTCGGAGATGAATGGATGATGTATCGGAACCGGCCTAACATGAAGTCGAGCTATGCGGATGACCTTAACCAGATCATCGCAGGGACTACGGATTCGAACCTCGTGATCGCGGTACCAACGGTTGGGAGTCGTCAGCGCATCGACCGTGATCAGCGCAACATAGGAGGCGTGGAGGTTATCGGCACGAATTCGGATTTCACCTTGATCAATACGGGGGATATTGAACACGGAAGGTTCTTTACTGATAATGAGGCATTAGCCGGGCGGAACGTGATTGTGTTGGGTTATGACGTCGCGAATACCCTATTCCCCGAGGGCGTCGAGCAGGCGGTCGGCAAGGACGTGAGGGTGAGGAACATCCGTTTCAGGGTGGTGGGTGTGTTTGCCCGCCAAGGCAGTTTTCTGGGCCTTCAGAGCTTTGACTCGAATGGAGTGATCCCCCTGCTTTCCCTCCGAAAGTTCTTTGTAAATCGATGGTGGGACACCACTACGATTCGGGTGAAGAAGCACCCGGATGCTACGATTGCGGAGGCCCGCGACGAAATCATCGGCGCTATGCGCCGGGTTCGGGGGCTTGAGCCTGGTGAAGCGGAGGATTTTGAAGTCAATCAGTCGGACATGATCGAAAAACAGTTGGGACCGGTCAAAATGGGGATTGCGGTTGCTGGCTTTTTTGTGACTGGCCTGGCCTTGTTCGTGGGGGCGATTGGCATCATGAACATCACGTTTGTGAGTGTGAAGGAGCGCACCCGAGAAATCGGGACGCGTCGGGCGGTGGGGGCCAGGCGTCGGGCGATCTTGCTGCAGTTTTTGGTGGAATCCTGCATGATTTGTCTGCTCGGGGGCTTGGTTGGGTTGGGCTGTTCATGGGGAATCAAGAGTGTGGTGATGAAGGTTGCGCCGCATTTTCCACTGGTGATGTCGATGGAGTTGATCGTATTGGCTGTGTTGATCGCAGTTGGAACCGGTTTGGTTTCGGGTTTTGCACCCGCATTTCAGGCGGCGAGATTGGATCCGGCGGAGGCTTTGCGTCATGAGTAGAGAAGACGAACAGCGAAAGGGTCGGCGGACGATCCGAGCAGCGGATATTGTGAGGCTGTCGCTCGGGGCGGTGGGGAGCAACAAGCTCCGCTCCAGTCTGACGATTCTGGGGGTGGCGATAGGCGTGTTTTCGGTGGTCGGTGTGATGACCGCGCTGAGTGCGATGCGCCAGAGCATTGATTCCGGCCTCAGCTTTCTTGGGGCGAATGTTTTCAATATCACCCGCGAGCCGGCTATTCAGTTCTCGGGAGGAGAAGACAGTTGGCGCCGTCGTCCCCGGATTACTCCGTCACAGGCCTATGCCTTCAAGGACATGATGGACGAGGAAGGGGTTCAGGTATCCTTGTTAGCCTATCATGGGGGGCAGCGTGC
>JAFGAQ010000048.1 GCA_016933595.1 Opitutales bacterium
GATGGAGGATTGGAGGAATAATCAGTTATTTGGTTCATATGTTTTGATAATGAAATGCCTTCATCGACTGTGGGGGCGGAACACTCAGCCTATCCGATAAGCTACCCACAAGAAACATTGGGATCGCTCGTGATCACCAGGGCCAGCAATACCATGCGATCCCGTCCAACACGAGGTCGTTCGCGGATACATTGGCCACGATCCAGTCCTTTTCCGCTTCACTGATCGTGAAGAAGTGGGATTGAGTTTGCGGCGCGTAGAAGCGATAGACCGGAAGGGTCCCGTCCGCCTGATGCCCGAAGGCATGGAAAGCCACTCCTTCCAGTTGGAAGGTATCCCCGCGTGTCGCCAGCAAGTTGTCCCTCTCCTCCACACTCATCGTGTAGAAGTGCACACCCGATGCCTTGTTATACATCCGGTACACCGGCTGGCTCCCTGCATCGCTTTCCATCGGAACCCCAAACGCAAAGCCCTCCCATTCCCAACCGGGAGTATTCACAACATCGACCGCCTCCGAATGCGACAGACAGAAGAAATGGGAACCCGTTCCGGTGTTTGAAAAGCGGTAGATTGGGATACCAGAGTACGGCCTGACAATCGATCCGTTGGAAAGCTGTTGAATCCCATGGGCCACTGTAACCGTGGTGCCAAAAAGATAGTCGTAGTATCGCACGATCCCATCTTCCCTAAGATACAGTTTTCCATACCGGACATCGGGTATGGATTTTGCCATACCGAATACGTAGATGATCTGCTCCTCAAGAGTCGTCGCTTGAACGACTCCTCCCGATCCTTCAAGTGGCATCAGAATTGGTTCACCTGTGGATTTGCTGCCAACCAACATCAAATCTCCTTGGACCGACAGATTGCCGGAAAGAGTTGAAACGAACCCTTCATCCGTTGGTTCCAAACCGAATTCGGGCAAACCAAGCCATTTTTCTTGAGATATACCAACCCTGAAATCCTCAGAGACTTCGCACTGGTATTCCCACACCTCGCCATTCGACAATAGAGCAAGAACAGAGCGGTTCCCTCCAATTGCATCAACATTATCTGCAACCTTTGTGTCCGGAAGATCCCGTATCGTATCAAGCCAGAGTTCACCTTTTGAGTTGAGATACCACACGAAATTCCGAGTCGGGTCTTGGACATCTGCGACACCGCCCGTTGCCTCAACCACGTCACTACCTATCAAATAGAGCCCCTCCCCGCTTGCCCCATCGACCAGGCTCGAAGCAAGCCATAGGGTTCCATCGGACCGAAGAAGCAATGTGCTGTAATGATCCGACGGAAAAACACGGGATACATGGTCCATCAACAGCAATCCTCCGGGTTGCCCCCTCGCATCTCCCTTCTTTCCAAAAGGCCGATGACCCATGTTCTCAATAGCATAAGGCTGCTGCCATGGTTGGCTCCATTGATCGCCAACCCAGTCACAGTATTCTGTATCATCTCCCCACGCCAGACCATCGCGTGTCAGGATGACCGAGTGGCTCTCTGATAGCCGACGGTAATCCAGAAGGTCATCACCTTGCACATCCCATGCTTGCTTGGGATCAACTCGGACAACCCATTGGCATTCATCGTGATTCCCGGACGCAACTCCCGTGCCTTTCCGTCCCACCTCGTATCGCGTCATCAGACGTTTACCCTCTTGGAAAAAGACGGGGCTCCCGTCCGCATCGCGGACATCGCCGCGCAGAGATCCCGCGCTCAGGATGATCCCAAGCGCACTCGCAATCAGCAGTTGTTGCGTCCACCTGATACAGAAACCCGATTTGGGATTCGCTCGATTCTTTCCGGCTGTTGAATGCTCTATCATGGCTCGATTGGATATTTGGATTTCACAACAAGTAACGGACCAGATCATCAGCCCCAAGCTCTATGCCTGAAACCCGAACGGTGCGTGCTCTTTTCAGAAGTTTTCATCGCAACATGCGTGCCATCATCCGCACCGCATCGCTATGTCCCTGATTTGCAACACCAAGCCATTTTCTTGGGCTTCGGCGCAATACCCAAGGGCACGACAATCCGTGGATTTCCATGAACTCTCGTGGATTTTCCTGCATTTACAGCTTCCGCAGCCACTAATGCATTAAACA
>JAFGAQ010000337.1 GCA_016933595.1 Opitutales bacterium
CCTTGAAGCCTTATGCTAAAGTCAAAACCCGATCCATCAAGCCAAAAACCGGTTACAACTCACCCGACCATACATTCGATCGCTCGCATGGCGGATGAGCGGGGACGCTCATCCCTACCTGAAACGGGTATCCTATGGCAGCGGGAGCATCCTGCCCGCGCCGCTTCGGCTTCCGCGGAGAATGAAACCTATTTCAGGAAAGATCGTCAGTGGCGGAATCGCTGTGTTTGCCGGGCTTCTCGGTCGGGATGGCGTTATCCGTGCGCACCACCAAAACCGGCTCCTTGGTCTTGATGAAGACCTTGTGCTCTTTAAAAAACTTGGCGGACACCACTTCGCAGGCCTCTCCCACTTTCTTGACCGGCATGCGCCTCCCTTTTGGAGAAGCATTGAAATCGTAGGCACCACGGAAGATCCGCTCCAACGCAACAAAGGGGCTATCCTCCTCGGGGATCTGAACCACCCACCCCGTGAAATCCTTGCCTTCAAGTTCCCCGGCAGGGTCCGACACAAGGATCACATGCTGTTTCTTCACCTGAGGTGGCTTGTCTTCGATCTCATCCTGGATACGCGCCTCTTCCTCAAGTTCATTGAGGATCTGTGAAACCACCCGTACATCCAATTCATTGCGATGCAGGATCATTTTAACCAATTCGAGATCGACCTTTGCCATGGCAATCAGGACATGCTTCGATCGCGAACTTGCCAAGTCAAAAAATCACGTTTCCCCCGCAGTCTCCTAAAACGGAAAAGACCCTTAGAACCTCCGGAAACGCCCTTCCCGTCGGGCAACCAAAGCGGTCAGGACTCCCCAAATTTATCGAATAGTCTTTTCTCGGACGGCCCATCTCCGATCAGCAGCAGTTCCTCTCCGGAGGCCAATGGCCGCAGCGGCTGCACATCCATCTGCTTTCCGTCCGGACCAATAACCGCGATCACGTTACATCCGGTCGAGGCACGTAATGCCAGCTCCACAAGGTTTTTTCCCACAAGGGACTCGGGCACAGGTGCGCGGAACACACTCAAGCCCTCGGCGATCAGAAGGGTATCGCTCTTCTGCAGGTAGTTGAAGATCAGGTTCGACCCCATCGAAGAATACGACAACACGATATCGGCACCCGCCCGATGGAGCCGCTGAATGTTTTCAGGATGCGTTGCCCGGCTGATGATCTGGATATCCGGCCGGAGCTTGCGGCAAAAAATGGTCAGATAAATGTCCATGTCGTCGTTGTGCGAAGTGATCACAACCGACTCCGCCTCAATGATTCCAGCGCGTTGGAGCACTTCAAAGTGGGCCGCATCGCCCTGTACTCCCTTCTCGCCAAGCTCATTCAACGCTTCTTTCTCAAGCTCGATGATCCGGTAGTCGATTCCTTGCGTGCGAAGTGCCTCGGCCACCGACTGTCCGACACGACCGGCACCAATCACGATCACACGGGCCTGCTCAATTGCAGGATTGCGGTAGGCTTCATCGAAACGCTCGAGCTGCTCGGCGGTTCCAGCCACGATCATGACCGAATTGAACTCAATTCTCGTGTCCGGCCCAGCCAAACGGAAGCTCCCCCGCTCCCAAACCCCAATCACATTCACGCCCAATCGGTTCCGTAGGCCCAATTCGGCGACCGTGTGATCCACCAGAGCGGTTCCACGCGCCGCGGCTTCCGCAATCAACAACCGATCAAAACGTCCGATCACATGAGCGGAGGCACCTCCTCCAACCACGCGCCGGGCAAGGGCTTCGCCCATCATCTCGCCCAACTGAAAAGCCACCGTCCCACCCGCGAGCCGGATCACATCCGCAGCCGCCTTCCCGGATGCCGTGCACACAATCGGAATGGTCTTCGACAAGTCCCGGATCGAGAAAGCCGTATTGGCATTCCACACATCATCACCGGTCACCGTGACCAGAGCAGCCCGGTCTAAGCCGGCTCGTTCGTAGGTCTCCATTCTCGAAGGATCCCCGCTCATCACGCTGATCCCTTCGTCCAATAGCGGAACGCCCTCCTCCTCGTCCTTACAAACGACAACATACGGCTTGCGGTAACGCTCCAGCTTCTCCACAAGCGCCCGCGTGATCGAATTGAAGCCCGTGATAATCACATGCCCCGAGAGATCCTCGTCCACCTCATCCGGGAGACGGCCACGGGACTGACGCTCCATCCAAGGCGCATAGAAGAACTCGATCAGGGTAAATGGCATCAGGATCAGCAGGAACACCACCCCTGAGAGCATCACCAGAATTGAATACAGCCGCCCCAGATCGGTTTCGAAAGTGATGTCTCCAAATCCCAAAGTGGACATCACCGTGAACGTCCAATAGACTCCCGTTATCCAACTGTGGTGTTGCCCCTCCCGCTCCATGAGCAAGTGGAAACTCACCGAATACACGGCGATCATGAGCACCAGCGTCAGGATAAGCTTGATCAACAGGCGGGTGTTGCGCCGGGTGGATCGCTTCCCCATGTAGGCAGCTACACCTGATACCAGCGTCTTCACGTCTGACCGAATCGATTGTTCCGATACAATTCCGGATCAGCGCTCAATGACCCGCCCCGCACGGAAGAACTGCTTGGTTTTGACCCGTCCCGACTCATAGAAAATGACGACCTCGCCTTCCAGTTTTCCATTCTCGAAGGTCCCTGTCATCCGAACCGAACCGACTTCATAGTATTGAACAATTGGACCATGCCGCACACCGTTCACGAAGACCACTTCAGTTTCGATCTTTCCGGACTCATAGAATACGCGTTGCATCCCCTCCGGAACACCGTTCACAAACTGCATCTCCGAACGCAACGCACCCGACTGGAAATACAGCTTGGTAATCCCCTCCTTGATACCATTCTTGAAAGTCGACTCCCCTTTGACCGTACCATCCTGGAAGAAGTTACGGCTCACCCCGTTTTCGAGCCCATTCACCAGATTGCTCTCCCGCTCGATGATCCCTGAGGCATAATATTCGCGGCAAACACCATTGAGATTGCCACCGCTCACCGTGAAATCCCGTTTGATCCTGCCGGATGGATAATACTCCCGGAACACACCCTCCGGAAGACGCCCCGACCTAAGACGAAACGTCCCCTCCTTCACCCAGCCTCCCGACCCAACCAACTGGTTGTTCACTGAAAACTCAAATAACCCCGGGCTCCTCAGCGGATCCACTTCCCGCATGGTCATTACCCGGAGTTCGTAGATCACCTTCCCCCGCCCGTCTTCCACCTTTTGGACACGGTCCTTCGATAGGGTAACCGAGCGACCACCCGAATCATACATAAAGACCGCTTCAAACTCCCGCAGGTTCTGAGCATCGCGGATCACTTGACCATCCCGCAAGTGGATCGTGTCCGCCTCAACCACAATCGGCAAAAAAGCAACGATTCCGGCCAATACCCCGAAAACCCACTTGTTCACTATCCCGGATGCTTTCATGAGAGTTGCTGCAATTGTCGGCCCGATAAGGCACTGAACATGGCTTGGCCCGCGCCGACAAACCCGCAGGCAATCGATTGGACACCATGGAACCGGATGGCGTTCACCGGATCCCCGGCGGACACGCACACTCCAAACCATTCCATGATTTGCCATTCCATGCGCCCATTCAAAGCGGGGTTACCCAAACTTGTCAAACAAGCCTTTACCAACCGCAGCATCCGTACACGAAAGCGCCTGAATCAGGATAGTTCCAACAGGTAGACTCCGCTATGTCACCTTTAACCGGATCTATCCCAATTCAGGCGTCCTTATCATTCCAACAAGATCCAAATCAATGGGTTTGTGTGAGAAAAATACAACACCCACACACACATCATGTCAATAGCGAACCCACAAGATCTTGTGGGTTTAACACAATATTATCCCATATTTTGGGCCTCGACGGAACAATCAGCGACCCAGCAAACCGCCAAAGCCTTTCTTCTTGGCCGGCTTTTCTTCAGCCGCTTCCTCCGCGCATCCGGCATCCGCTGCAGGCGCAGCGGCTTCTCCGGGCTTCGCATATCCGGCAGGCACTTCGAACAGAGAGGCTTCGGGCGTTCCGGCCTTGAAATTGCTGTAGTTGATTGAGGTCTCACCCATCACCATGCGAACCGGAACACCTGCAGCATCCACAAAGAATGTGGTAACCATGTCACCATTCTTCACCTGATACTCCGTGCATTCCTGACCGTTGATCGTGGAAGTGCCCACTTTTTCGAATCCTGCGGCAGCACCCGATGCGACGGCAGCAGTATCAGTTGCCGGGGTTTCCGGAATAGCCGCCTCCATCACCATCTTCTGCGCAGGCATCA
>JAFGAQ010000338.1 GCA_016933595.1 Opitutales bacterium
CATCACCAAGACATCCCATCCCAAAAGGAATCAGGATGGAATCATGCAAAATCAGGGCTAAAGACACACGGTTTTCGACCGAAGATTCAGGAGTCTAGTCCGAACCTGAAACAATGGTACCCATGTCTATGAAGTTGCTGCAGAACCTGAACATCCGAACCAAGCTTTACCTCCTGCTTTTGCCACCACTGCTCGGCCTGATTGCACTCGCCTCAATCCTGGTGAGTCAATCCGTCAACCGGACCAATCAGACACGGGAGCTATCCAAACTGGTGGCCCTCAGTATCGAAAACGCGAAGCTCGGCTACCTGCTCACTGAAGAACGGAAATACGGGAACTTCATGCTTTGGGATCACGAGGCTGGAAACTTCGCTAGCCGCGACCGTCACATCGCTCCGTTCAAGCGATCGATTGAAGCCACCGACACCGTTATCCGGAAAATCAACGAAATCGCCCAAACCATCGATTGGGAAAGCCTGGAGCCAGTCTTTACGGACATGCTTAACGCCTACTTGGACGAATTGAAGCAAATCGACGGGTTCAGAAAGAGCACATTTGATTATTCTGGAAAACGCGACCCTCGCTATGAATGGTACACCAACACAGCAGCGGCCGCCGGCTCGCTCCTCGGTCTCATTTCATACCAGACGACCGAGTCCACCCTCACCCGCAAGGTCCAAGCTTACGAGATATTTCTCAACATGCGGACCAAATTCGCGAGCGCCATTTCACTGGCATCTCATCTTGTGCGTGAAGACAGTATTCCAGTCCGGTGGTTTGGCGATTTTGGGGGGCACTACCGCCATTTTCTGGCTCTGAGGGATCAGTTCAACTACACAGCGTCTCCGGATCTGGTCGATGCCCTAAGTGAAGGAATGACACATGCTGATTTCGACAGGACGCTCAAATTGCTTTTTTGGATGGGCAACCTCGAGCGGGTTGACGGTGGTTTTGATCTCCATGAGGCGGTTCGGGAACTTCCATACCCCGGAGACCGCACACGGCTCATGGACTATACCGAAACCATGTTCAACGAAACCCTTCCCGGCATTTTGGACGAGATCCAGAACCAGCTCGAAATCGATCTGACGTCCTATGCCCAAAAGCACATCCAACAATTGGTCTCTACCCGCAACAAGGTGCTGGTTTTCGGCGTGTTGATCGTCATCCTCACGCTTCTGGCCAGTATCCCGATTATTTCGGCAATCACCGGAAGACTCCGCAATGTGCAAACCCGGATGGACGACATTGCAACCGGAGAGGGAGACCTCACCAAACGGCTCGACGTGCAGGGGTCCGACGAAATCGCGAGGCTTTCGCACAGTTTCAACCTATTCGTGGACAACATTGTATCTGTGCTTGAACTGATCCGCTCAACCAATTCACGACTCGAACATTCCAGCGAGATCATGCTGGGGTCCTCGCAGGAAATGAACATGGTTTCCCGATCCACCGACGGACAGATACGCGAGGTTACTCAGAGCGCAAATGTCATGAAAGCGGCGAACAAAGATATGTCGGACGCTGCCATGGATATTGCCAGCGCAAGCAACCAACTGGCAGTCGCGACAGAAGAATTATCCAACTCGATCCACGAAATCGCCAAAACATGCTCGGAGGAATCCACGGTCTCTGAAAAGGCAAAAAAACAGGCGGAGAAAGCGCAGGGAGTCACCTCAGACCTCATGGACTACGCCCGCGAGATCAACTCTATTGTCAAAATCATCTCCGATATAGCGGCACAGACGAATCTGCTGGCGCTCAATGCAACCATCGAGGCAGCCAGTGCAGGTGAGGCTGGCAAAGGATTCGCCGTGGTCGCGAACGAAGTCAAGGAACTCGCCCGACAGAGCGCGGGCGCAACTGAGAAAATCACAAGACAAGTCGAACAAATCCAGAGCGCATCGAGTTCGTCTTACGAAGCGATCTCCGAGATTTCGAAAATAATCGACCAGGTGAATCATTACTCGATGTCGATCGCATCCGCAGCCGAACAACAATCGGCAACAACGAACGAAATAGCCCAGAGCGTCAACAACGTCTCCAGTCAAGTCACCCGTCTCTCAGACAAGATCACCGCGTTCTTCCAATCATCTGAAACCATTTCCGACCGACTCCGGGATGCCGCCGAGGCATCCACCCGGATTCTTCAGGAAACGGAACGGATCAAGCATCAGGCAAACGACCTGAACGCAATAGAGGAGGAAAACAAACAACTCATTTCCCGGTTCAAGCTCACGGCATAACCCCCGCTTATGGGCATTCCCTGCCGCGATACTGGAATCGAGAGGGAAAGACATTGAGTGGCCCCATGATCATGCAAAAGGTTCATGGGATGCCACTTGGAATCTGCCTCTATCCAAGGATCAAGCGCGCTTTTTCCAGGAATCCACTATCTCCTCAAAAATCTGCCTCAACGGTATGGTGATATCCCACTCGGGGTAGTGGCTGCGCATCTTATTGAGATCACTGTAGTAGCAGATGTGATCTCCGATGCGGTTCTCACCAACATACTCGTAACGCATCGGTTTTCCGGAGATTTCAGCCACCAGATCAAATGCTTCGAGGATCGAGCAGGCGTTTCCCTTGCCTCCCCCGATATTGTAGACCTCTCCCTTGCGCGGGTTCTTGATGAATGCATGAATAAACCGGGCGACATCCTGCGAATGGATGTTATCCCGAACCTGCTTGCCTTTGTATCCGAACACCCGGTACTCGCGTCCTTCGAGGTTGCATTTCACGAGGTAACTGAGGAAGCCATGCAATTCCACCCCGGTGTGGTTCGGGCCAGTCAAACACCCGCCCCTCAGGCAACAGGTGTTCATCCCGAAGTAACGCCCGTATTCCTGCACCATCACATCCGCAGCCACCTTCGATGCGCCAAATAGCGAATGCTTGCTCTGGTCGATCGAAAAGGTCTCGGGAATACCATTTTCGTAAGCCGGATCCGCGTAGTCCCATCGGGTTTCGAGCTCCCTAAGCGCGATCGTATTCGGCCTGTCACCGTACACCTTGTTCGTCGACATATGCGCAAACGGGGCATCCGGTACATGCCGGCGAACCGCTTCGAGCATGTTGAGGGTCCCCACCGCATTGGTATCGAAATCATCAAACGGAATCGCCGCCGCACGATCATGGGAAGGCTGTGCGGCCGTGTGGACCACACAATCCGGCTTCACTTTCGCGACCAAGGCATCCACTCCGGCACGATCGCGGATGTCCAGCTCGTGATGCTCAAACCCGCGCAAGGTCTTGATGAGCCGCTCCTGATTCCACCGCGTATCGCCACTCGGGCCGAAAAACACTGCCCGCTGGTTGTTGTCAACCCCATGGACCGTATATCCGAGTTGGGAAAAATACACACACACTTCCGACCCGATCAGGCCAGAGGAACCGGTTACTAGGATGCTTGGCATATCGTTACAATGTATTGGCGCTATCGCGCAAAAAGTGCAATTGATTTCATCCGGTTAAGATAACGTTTTCCAATGGCCACTCGCGATAACCGCTCCGCTATTGTTTTTTTGGCACGCGCTCCCATGATGCGTCCGGACTCCGGATCACCGACCAGCAGGCGCATGTAACCCGCTGCCACATCCACATCGGGCTCCGCCCAAATCTGACCTTTCGAATAGGGCCCCACATTCCGGTCCAACTCCACCAGCTTCACAGGAACCGGATACCCGTTCTCCCGATTCACAAACTCCCGGGTGGCTGACCAATCCGTCGATATCACCGGCTTGCCCAAAGCCATCATCTCGGCCACCGCCAACCCGAACCCTTCCGAGCGATGCAGCGACACGAAGGCATCACATGCCCACTGCAAACAGGTGAACTCCTGCCTTGTGAGGGTCGCATCCACAACGCGCACATTGGACAATCCAGCACAAAGGCTTTCCAAGCGGTGACGCTCGGATTCTCCATACCCTTTCCCGTGCACTTTGATGACCAATCCCGCTTTTTCCCGAAGCGGATCCCTGGACGGAAATGCCTGCGCATATGCCTGAATCACCGCCTCAGGGTTTTTGCGGGGGGAATAACTGTTGAAATCGAAAGCAAACAGGAAGTGATACACATCCTCCGGCAATCCCAAGCGTTCTGAAATCTCGTGCGGGCTTTCAGCCGGAACCGGAACCTCCACCGCATGCGGCATAGTCAAAACCGGCACGGGAAGCTTGGCCGCCATCGCCTCGCGACAAAAATCCGAGGGGCACCATATCTCATCAAACTGCCGCGCGTAAGGAATCCAAGCATCGGGAAACTCTGGTAACTCCCACGCCCAGTATCCGATCCGATACCGCTCCCTGTCCATTTCCACCGGATGAGACTTTGCCAAATCCGAAGACTGCGGCGCATCGACATGCGCGATCGTGACGCTTCCACTCCCCCTTTCCACGAGTCCGTCCGTCCATAGCTCAGGAAGCGTTGCGCCATTCAACCTGAGGCGCATGTTGACCACATCCACCTCCAGCCCCACGGATCGGGCGGCCCGAACGCAGGATCGCGCAGACTCCCCCACGCCCAAAACCCCGTGAAACCATCCAATCACCGAGACACTCATGCGGCTGCCGCTAAACACCGCGTCACGGTCGAAGCGCTGTTGTGTCCCATCCAAAAACACAAGGGTGCGTCCGTTTAAGCGGATTTCATCCAATCGAAGGCTCCGGTTACGGTCCTGCCTGCGGAAAGGCTGTAGCCAGTCCCGGAATCGCCTCGGAATCAATGCAATATGCTCCCACTTCCGGCCCAGCATCGCCAGAAAATTCGTCCATCCCACACCGGTCAATCGCACTTCCACAACATGAGCTCCGCAGGTATTGCCCGCACGCGCATCCGCCCGCAAGGGACCGCAGTCATGATCGTGGCAAAACGTTCCGCCAACCGGCACCGGCATCCGGGCCACGCGGCGGCCATCCACGTAAAGGGTGTATCCGGGGACCCATTTGGAGTCAGCCCCATCAAAACGCTGAGACGCCGCGCTTCCTTCCACCGATATCCGCTCAACCGGACCATTTGACAAGAAACCGACCCGTCCTTTCGAGCGCACCCAACACCCGCCGTCAGGAGACGGGTAGAAGCCACTGATGTAAAACCTGTTCCTCACTTCGATTCGGCTCTCATGATTCCACCACCCGAAACGCACCATCCATTCCCAATTGTCCGCAGTCCGCCACGGGTTCCAGCCAAGAGAAAACCAAAGGAATGATCCTGACAATCACCGAATCCGGTTGACGCGACGCTTTTGCACGGCACTTGCCGCATCGTAGCAAACAGGCAAACCGGATCATGTGTCATACGGGCGCTTCACCCGACCCTGAGGCGGCCATTCGCGCAAGCAACTCCTCGAAAGGCCCATAGCCCTTGAGCGGCTCAAGATCCTTGTCCTGCAAGATCCAACTCAGGTCACGGTATCCCAGATCCAACGCTTTTTGGAGCATCGCAACCGCTTCGTCGGGATGCCCGGTGAGGCTGAGACTGCAGGCGAGATTGTAGTGAACAAGCGGATCGCCCGGACGGCAATCCCGCAAGCGCCGATCCATCGCCAATCCATCCTGGATCCGGCCCACTTTGGTGTACAGATGAGCCAATAGCTCCATCACCCGCTCATCCGCCGGGTTTCGGGCGTCCAATTGCTCATAAAACGCGATTTCAAAATCCATATCCCGTTCCATGCCGGAACCCCTCTTTCATCCATTCTCCCTGGATGCCGAAGGCACCTCGGGAACCTCAACTCCATCCGATGGGCGCGCTTCAATCTGCAGGCGCATCGAGACCACTTGCATCCCAAGCCGGGCCGCTACCGCTTTTCCATACCATTCCATGAACGGCGCATCCACCTCAATGATGCGGTCAGTATCCTTGCAAATGACCTGAGCCTTGAAGGTGGTAGCGTTGCGGTGCGAAACGTAGAAAAGGTAGTCTTTTCCAATGTCCACTTCCTTGATCAAACCACTCTCCGTTAAGATCGGGAGGGTCCGGTAAACCGTCGCACGCGATACCGAACGGTCAATCTGTCTGGCCTTGGTCAACAAATCTTCCGCAGTAAAATGGTCGTCGGAATAATAGGCTGCCCGAAAGATCGCCTGACGCTGACTGGTGACGCGAAGATCATTGGCTGCCAGAAAAGACTTGAAGGTATTCCAGGAATCTCCCCCTTCCACATCCATCATAGCGTCAGCGTTTTTGTCTTCCGTCATAAGGCTCCAGTTCGATCCTATTAAGGCAAATCCACGGCTGTCTGGCAACCTAAATGCAACATGCGCTCCAAAGCGGATACCATCCCATACAAATCGGGCAAAAAATCCAAATGGCGTAATCACATTTGCCAACCCACCTCCTGACTATTTGGAGATGGTACCCGATCGGGGATTCGAACCCCGGACCAATTGATTAAGAGTCAACTGCTCTGGCCAGCTGAGCTAATCGGGCACTGCAATAAAAGCGGCTTATCTTTCGCGGGCACTTCGTTCTGTCAAACAAAAAAAGGATATTTTTATCGAAGGAAACAGTCACACAACCTCTCCGAAACACTTGTCAGAAAATGTCCCATAACTGTTTCCAACCCCCCAAGGGGCAAGCTCCGGGGATCAGAGAGATCGGTCCAGATCCTCTTCCTCATCCGGCATGTCCGGTGTATCCGGATCAAATCCGTGCAAAGTCTCCTCGGGATTGAAGGGATCCTTCATCACCTTGATCACACAGCAAGCAAAAAGCAATGTGACAGATCCAACCGAACCCAGCATGATGAGCCAACCACCTGTTGTCATGACTGCCGACGCCCTCCTTTCCGATGGAAGTCACGGTATTTATCAACCCCCGAGACCATCAGCACGAAAAAGACCCCCACCAGCAGGATAAGGGATACGCTCATCCATGCCACCCGGTCGGGATGCTCTCCAATCAAATCCGTTACATAGGAACTCAAACTCGATTCACCATCGAAGTTCACACCCAAAACATTGAAAACGATAAAAAGCACAAAAACCCCTATCAGAAATAACGGGGTCACATACTTCATAATCGGACCAAAAACCCGCGGGATCGACATTGAAGCACCTCGATGCGCTTCAACCAAACCGCGATCCACCCCCCAGACCCATCCAAACAGGATGATCTGAAAAGTCGCCATCACGAAAATCATGAAGGTGCCCACCCAGAAATCGAGCGTGTCGAGCGCCTTCAACCCTTCACTGAAGTAAATCACGAAAAGTGTTCCCATGGCCGTAATCATGCCTAGAATCGCCACAGACTGGCGCCGGTTCAAGGCCAACCCTTCCTCCAGAAACGCGATTCCGGGCTGCAGCATCGAAAGCGAACTTGTCACCGCCGCAAGAAAAAGCAGAAAAAAGAACAGGAACCCGAAAAACTGCCCCCCGATCATTTCCGAAAACACCATGGGCAACACATGGAAACCCAGCGCAAATGTGCTCATTCCTGCGCCTGCAAGACCCGCCACTCCAAGAAAGGCCACTGCGGCAGGCACCGTGATAAGGCCCCCCAGCGCCACTTCGCAGAACTCATTTGCACTGGTCGCCGTGAGGCCGCTGAGCACCACATCATCATCCCGTTTCAGGTAGCTCGCGTAGGTCAGTATGATCCCGAAACCGATGGATAGGGAAAAAAAGATCTGTCCCGATGCGGCCAGCCACATCTGCGGATTGCGCAATTGCTTCCACACACTCACCTCGGTCACACGATAACGCTCCGATTGCGCCATCGCATCAGCGTCCTTTCTCAATCGGGGACCCACCACCTCCGAAACCCGCACCCATGTTATCAGTCCGGTATCATCCGGGACGGCCTCCTCAAGGTAAACCTTAGTCGGATTCCACATGAAACCCAATCCATTCAAAACGCTGTTCTGCGGATGCTCTGCATGCGGCACTCCCAGCGTCAAAACCCGTATCAATATCACAAAGGCCAAAACCAACAAGGTCGGCATCGCATACCGGCAGAACCATTCAATTCCTTTGGAGAGCCCGCGGTAGATCAGCAGAAAGTTCAGGAAGAACACGGCGATCAGATACACACCGACCTGATCCACCTTGAAGCCCAATGCACTTCCGTTCTCCGATGCGCCGGTAAAGCTGGAGAAAAACGCACCCGCGTCTGCTACGGTCGGGAAATGCAACCGCCCCGTCAACGTGTTCACGGCATAACCGAGGCACCAAGCCTCGATGTAGACGTAATACATGTAGATGATGACGGGAATCACTAATCCCAGAACTCCAACGTACTTCGGCAATGAATGCCGCGAAAACACATTGAACATCCCCGGACACGAGTTGAAGCCCTCACGTCCCGCCCGGCGTCCCATCGCCCACTCGGCCCAACATATCGGAAGCCCGATCAGCAGGAATGCCGTAATGTAGGCGATCATGAACGCACCTCCGCCATACTGGGCCGCATTACCCGGAAAACGCAGGAAGTTCCCGATCCCGACCGCGCTTCCCGCCACAGCGAGGATCACGCCCATTCGGCTGTTCCATCCATCCTTTTTGTGAATGCTCGAAGCCATGCTGGCTGAACAGCCTGCACATCGCATGCCACACGTCAACGGAAAGCTGAATCCAAACCGGAATCCAATGGATCGCGCCGATCCACCCCCCCCCGGGGGTCAGGAAAGACTCACCCGACCACGGTCTCCAGCATCGCTTCCATACACTCAATCCTCGCATCAGGGAGAATCCCGTGCCCAAGGTTGAAAATGTGACCCGGTAGTAATTCTCCCGACCCCAGCACCTTGCGCGTCTCCTCAACGACAACCGCAGGATCGCCGTTCAGCCATTCAGGATCCAGATTTCCCTGGACCGCATAGGTTCTTTCGGCATCGGCCTCCGCCCATTCGCGAAGCGGTACTGAAGCATCCAGACTGAAGGCACTGGCACCAGTTGTTTTCCATCCATCGCGATGAGCCGACATCCCCTTTGAAAACAGAATAACCGGCACAGATTGCCCGACCCCCGCAATGATTTCCCGAATCCAGCGAAGCGACCATTGCTCATACCCTCCTTCCGGGCATGCACTTCCCCAGGAGTCAAAAACCTGGATTGCATCCACTCCAGCCCCCACCAGTGCCCTGAAGTACGAAACTGTCGCCTCCGTCAGACGCTCAAGCAAGCCCTCAAGCACGGCGGGAGCCCGATCAGCCATTTCCCGGATCGTGGAAAAATCCCGCGAGGACCCTCCTTCCACCATGTAGGTCGCCAAAGTCCAGGGGGATCCTCCAAAACCCAGAAGGGCACGCTCTCCGCCCAAACGCCGCTTTACCTTCTGCGCGGCTTGCAATATGTAAGCGAGACGCTCGTTGATCCCGACAAGATCCAAGCGCTTCAAATCGTTTTCGACAGCATACTTCCAAGCCATCTCAATCCCACCTAGATCCCGGAAAGAATACTCCATGCCCATCGCCTCCGGAATCACGAGAATATCGCTGAACAGGATCGCCGCATCCAAAGAAGGAAAACGCAAAATGGGCTGCATCGTCACCTCCGATGCCACATCCGGCTGGGTTACCATTCCCCTGAAGCCATAGACAGCTTTCATTGCACGGTATTCCGGAAGATAACGCCCCGCCTGCCGCATCACCCACACCGGAGTCCGGTCCACAGGTTTCAGTTCAATCGCACGCACAAATCGTTCTCTTCCATTCATATCAGGGGACACACAGGCCAACACCGGGATCATCCCGCTACTCACCCTTCTGTCAATGCTCCAATGCACTTCACCTTCAGAGACAACGGATCCGTCCACACTCCCGCGAAACGAACCGGATCCGCCAGTATTCGCGTGAAAAAAAACGACCCGGATTTCGATGGAATCCGGCCCCTTCAAACGAAAATATGAGTGCGGTTCCAATCGGGAAACCGAATCGGACATGGCTTACGCAACCCGCCCAGTATTCGATATTTACAACATATATTCAGCGTCTCATTTTCGGTTTTACAAACGCTTTCCGTTAAACAAATTAACCAATAAAAACGCCCCAAAACATCCCTGGAAATATTTCCCCTAAGCATCTTGCTTCACCTCCCGATTTGTTTCTTATTTCCAATCAGACCGTAATTGAGGTTGGAGGAAAACCGGTTAAAAGATAGGAATGAAGAGGCCCGGGTGAGGACCCGGGCCTCAATTCGTTTGGAGACCTCAATATGGAGGTTCCGGATTGGCTACATTTCCTAACCGATTGGATCACAATACAGATGAAGTCTGGCCGGTATTGTTGAATGGCGACATCCAGGACAAGGAATGCATGGACAAACCCCATCCAAGCGCTTTTCTCCAGTGTATAGTCACCCCGATCGATTTGACAATGCGCCCCTGGAAGTCTTCCTTCTAATGTCCATTAACCTCCTGATCCTCCAACAAATGCGCGGATGAAGCCAACGACTTGCCTGTTCATTATTGCATACACATTTGCGAATTGCCTTTCTGCCCAGTTGATGAGCACAGCCAGCGGGACGGAGGGCGTTGCCCCCTTGGGAGTGCATTTCAATGCCCTCAAACCCGGGTCAGGCGTCATTCAGCCGCCACCGAGTGGAGGTATCTCATTCAGTGCGGACTTCCAATATGAATGGGATTTTGGCGACCCACTGTCTGGGAATTGGCCATCCAGCGGAAGATCCCGGAACCATGACATTGGTTTTGTAACCGGTCACGTATACGAAAACCCGGGAAACTACACGGTTACGTTAACCGTTACGACAACGGAAAACGAGACACACACCTATTCACAAGATATCACGGTTCAAGATCCCGAATCGGTTTTTCCTGGCAATTCAACCATATGCGTTTCGACATCCGGGAATTTCACCGGAGCTCCCTCGGGAGCGTTATTGGTTACAACATCCGATTTCTTCAATCTAGTGCCCCATATGACAGATGGGAAAAGGATCCTTCTGCGCCGGGGAGAACAATGGTACATTAAGTCAGAAGACAACATCACGCTCTGGCCTCGAAGCGGACCTTTTATTCTTGGGGCGTTTGGGGCTTCCACAGGAAGGGATGAATATGGCTGCCACACAAATGCTCCAATCATCGAAATCGACTATCCCGATGGGTATCCAACCGTCTACGAAGACCCGGACAACACCTTCGTCCAGAATTTCTTCTCCTTTCGCGACTTCCGAAATGCCGTTTTCACCGGGATTCACATTATCGGAAACAAATCCTACTGGGGTTTCATGGGAGGAGGAGAAGACGCGCTATCCAATCTGCTGCTCTATCAGATCGAGGTGGAGGGATTCCGAACACCCGTGGGCAACTCACACTGGAACAATCCGGGAAATGATCTTTGGATGCTGGTAAGCAGTAAAATCCACGATGCTTACGAAATGGTTGTCTACACTGGATCCGAACGTCTGCTCGTGATGGGTAACGCGATCTACAACTCCGAAGACACCCATATCCTGAGAGTCTGGCAAGGCTATCTGGCGGTGATCTCACACAATCTGCTGCATGGAAGCAGCCTCTATTCAAACACGGGTCGCCACGCGCTGAAGTTCCACGGTCCTCAAGAGTCCGAGCTATCCAGCACGACAGAAACCCGTATTGATCATCGTTCAGGATTTTCCGTTGTCCATGATAACATTATGGGGACCTCTGGTCCATGGCCTGTCGTTATTGGACCTCAAGACGAAGGTTCAGATGAGCGGCTTTCTCATGTCCTCTTCGAGAGAAACAGAATTTTCGCCGGATATGGAACCATGAGCCAACAATCGCTGCCTGTGATGATCGCATTGCAAGTCAGAGGCGATCACAACACCATCCGCAACAACATCATTGATGGAAGTCGATCCGCAACCTACTTCACCGGAATCGCAGTCATCCCAACCGTCTTTAAGAACACCGAGGGCAACCGGATCGTACACAACACGATCGTAAAGAATGACTACCCAGATCCCAACCAATACTACAATGTATTCACGGGAGTCGCTATAGAAAGGATCACACTACCCGACAAAACGGTTAGAAGTGCAATCGATACTCACGTTCAAAACAATCTATCCTACATCAACCAACAAAACGTCAACGATCCCATTATGATAATGGATCATGGGCTGGATTCCGTAATCGGGGCCAATCTATTGTCAGATATTGATGTATTTGTGGACATCAACAATCCGGACCCTATTGACCGGAATTTCCGACTGAATGCGCAATCAGATCCGATTGACGCAGGAACACCCGCCGGATCCACGCCAACAGATTTCGATGGGGTCCGTCGTCCGCATGGGCTTGCACCAGATATTGGCGCCTTTGAATACGTTCCAGCCAACAACCCACCCTTTATCGCTCCTCTCTCCAACCAAACCATTCAAGCCGGCACCCGTATGGTCATTCACGTGGAGGCGACGGATACCGATCCCGACGCTGCCTTACAACTATCCGCATCAGGAGAGGCATCATCCGAATGAAGCCATTGGTTAAAATTCATCCCTGTTCTGATTCGGTCATTCGATACTGAGACACCATAAACCAAGCTCATCTTCGCCGGAAATGATTCCCGGTTTATTGGATGGCGAAGACCACACCGGACTCAGAGTGGTTTTAGAGAATATTCGGCTTAGGTTGCATCGTATTATGCCGATATACAAAACAAACCACGACTCAAATCATCATCTGAATCCATCGAAAACAACTGACAAAACATGAAGGTAAACTGGACCATTCGAGCCAAGATTCTCACCCTCTCAACCTCGATCCTCCTGATCACTGGAATCACGCTCAGTTTCATCTCCTACCGGAGTGCAACCCGGTCCGGCAGTGGCCTTGTCCACTCCGCGCTTACCTCCAAACTCGAAGGCGACATCCATAGCGCACACAATTACCTGCGCTTGCACTACGGGACGATTGCCATGTCCGATGGCAAGCTGGTCGATGCACAGGGAAACCCGATCGAAAACCGCTTCGAAATGGTGGATGAGCTCCAAATGGATCTGGGAGTGGTCGCCACCCTCTTCGTCAAAGACGGCAGGGACTTCCGGCGTATCGCCACCAACATCCGGACTACCTCCGGAGAACGGGCCGTGGGAACCATGCTGGGCACCGACAGTGCAGCCTATGAACCGGTCATGAATGGACAAAGATACATCGGAGACGCCTCGATTTTGGGACAAAACCACCTATGCGTATACGATCCGCTTCTGGATTCGGATGACCGACCCATCGGGATCCTGTTTCTCGGGGTGTCAGATGAAGAACAGAAGACCATGATCCAGGCGGGAATGCGTGAGATGCTCACCACGATTGGGATCGCCTTCGGAATCGTTTTCATTGGGGGGCTGCAGCCCTCTTCGGGATGACGCAGCTCATCACCCGCCCCATCCTTCAAACCACTTTCATGCTCAAAGACATCGCGCAGGGAGAGGGAGATCTGACCAAGCGCCTTCACATCCAGTCCAAAGATGAAGTAGGCGAGCTCGCCCACTGGTTCAATGTGTTTGTCGAAAAGATCCACCACATCATCCGGGATATTCACGGTAGTACCCAAACGCTCTCCCACGCCCTTGGACAACTCAACTCCGCAGCATCGGAAATCGCATCCAACTCGGATAACATGACCCAACAGGCGAGCACGGTATCGGCTGCCACCGAGCAATCCAACGCCAACATCAATTCCATTTCCTCTGCTGCTGAAGAAATGTCCGCATCCATGAACGTGGTGGCCTCCGCAGTCGAAGAACTGAGCGCATCCATCAGCGAGGTCACACGCGCCTGCCAAAAGGAGTGCGACATCGCCGAACGTGCCCAGAATGAGGCCGATCAGGCACGCCAACTCATGCAGGGACTCTCCGAAGCTGGCGCCTCTATCGGAAAGATCGTCGACCTCATTCAGCAGATTGCGGGACAAACCAACCTCCTTGCGCTCAATGCCACAATCGAAGCAGCATCGGCAGGCGATGCAGGCAAGGGCTTCGCGGTTGTGGCCAATGAAGTCAAGGATTTGGCACGCCAGACCGCCACCGCCACCGATGACATCCGGCGTCAGGTCGAATCCATGCAGGAAAGCACCCGTCGGGCCGTCGATGCCATTCAAACCACGAGCAATGTGGTCGGCGAAGTTAACCATCTCTCGCATTCGATCGTCACAACCATTCAAGAACAGGATGTGGCGGTTGGTGAAATCGCACGCAGCGTGTCCGGCGCTAACGACGGGGCACGGGACGTCGCCAGAAATGTCGCCGAGTCAGCTTCTGCACTCACCGAAGTCGCCGAATCCATCACGAAGGTCAACGAGGCGGTATCGGAGACCGCACATGGCATCAACCAAGTCAACCAAAGTGCGGACGAACTTTTCCAGCTTGCATCCACTCTGAATGCGATCGTGAAACAGTTTAGAATATGATTGGATCCGTCCCCACGGGAGAAAAACAGGGAATCATCCCGGGATCTCCATAAACGAAGCATTCCGATCCTTTATCTAAAGACTGCGCATTCCTGAAACCGGCGGTGAAACACCCCCGATTGAGTGCCCAGAGGCTGTCAATCGGTCCGGGCGATGCAGAGACCAGCAGCCACAGATGAGGCGCCCACATTTTTTTCCTTCTCGTGAGATGAGCATATTCCGGTGCTACCCTTTTTCTGAGCGCGCCGCTTGCCTTTGAAAAGCGGGAGACTCCCGATTCCGCCGCACCGGCTAACGGACTGTGTCGTCCCGGCTTTTTTGGATTTCGGAGGCCGACGTTTTGTGTCATCCTGCCTAATAAAAGATACCGTTCGTGCGTAGCGTTCATGAAAGCAACAGTTCAACTGCCATTCAATCCGAAGGTGCCACCCGGAAGCATTCTCTGATTTCTGAGCGGAAACTGCCCATCACAAACCTTCATCCATGAACCATGAATCCGAAGATTCCCCATCCGCTTGGGTCGACGATGCCATTCGTCGCCATGGCCCACCCCTTACCTGCTACGCCCGCAGCATCGTCCACCGCAGCGACTGTGCAAGCGACTGCGTTCAGGACACCTTCATCCGCATGGCCCAGCGTGCCAGAACGCCGGACGACATCCTGCGCCCCTGGCTATTCAAAGTATGCCGCAACCGATGCCTCGACTGGCTTAGAAAGGAGAAGCGCATGAAACCCCTCGGCACTTACGAATCGGCCTTGAAAGACGATACCTCCACTCCGGATCAGGTCGCCGAGGTCTCTGACTCCACCCGAACCGTCCTTGCGCTCATCGACGAGCTTACCCCGACCCAGCGCGAGGTCATGCGACTCAAGTACCAGGCTGGCATGAGTTATCAGGAGATAGCCGATGTCACCGGACGGAGTGTCAACCACGTAGGCGTCATCCTGCACGAGAGCATGCAGGCACTCCGCCAGAACATCCGGCGCCACAGCGATCTGCTGGGAGCCCCACTCCGCTAACCGACAGCATTACTGCCATGAATATTTCAGAAAACACCCTCATCGATTACATCAACGGCGAACTACCGCCATCGGAGGTCGAAGCACTTGAAAAACGCCTCTCATCCGAACCGAAACTACGCGTCGAACTCGAAGAAGTGCGCGCCACCACCATCCTCATCGAGCAGGCATTCGCCGAGGAAAGGAACCTCGTATCCGAACCCCACCTGGAGAAAAGCAAATCCATTCCAGCCACCCCCATTCGACTCCTGCCCAGAGGACTGCGCTGGACGCTCCATCCCCTTATGCTGGGAGGATTGGCAGCTTGCATGGTTTTCCTGTCCGTCCCTGTCCTGATCTGGATCTATCAGAATCCGGGCAAATGCCCCTCAACAGAAAGTGCGGGGGCCGGAGAACACAAGATGCCGGCTCCACCTCCCGTTCTGGAAAGAGTGACACATCCATCCACTGACGCGGAAACAATCGTCCTATACGATGAGGCCAATCATGTGGATGCCATGGCGGAATCGGAGGCTCCCGCCGAGTTTATCGCGACGGGCTCTCCAAGTCCAGCCAGTGTCCCGGAGAAGGTCCATGAACCAGACGGGACTGTAGGCGATTCGACTTCGAGCACGCTCGCAGGCACGCACCTCAAAACTACAACAGTGGGTATCGGGGCCGCAATTGGAAGCGTCACCGGGGAGCCATTGACTGACGATTATGTCCTTTCAGCGTTTGAAGTCATTGGTCAGGACAAAAGAGAGTCTCTTTCGTACGACCCTAAGATTTCAGCGTTTGACACCAGCAGTTTCGACAGCATCACGCCGAATACCTTCAAACGGGTGGCGCAGCATCCGCTCTCCACCTTCTCGATCGATGTCGACACCGCCAGTTATTCCGTGGTGCGCGAACACCTCAACCGCCATGCGATGCCCCCGTCCGGAGCGGTCAGGACCGAGGAACTCATCAACTATTTCCCATACGACTACCCGAAGCCGGACTCAAAGGAGACACCCTTCAAGGTGATCGCGGATGTGACCGAGGCGCCCTGGCAACAAGCCCATCATCTGGTGCGGGTGGCAATCCAAGGATATGAGATTCCATGGGAGAATCGCCCACCGAGCAACCTCGTCTTCCTCATCGATTCGAGTGGCTCCATGGACGCGCCCAACCGCCTGCCCCTCGTCAAGAAGGCACTGGATCACCTCATCACGCGACTCGACGAACGTGATCGGGTCGCGGTCGTCACCTACTCGGGAAGCTCGAGGGTGGTCCTACCCTCCACCACCGGCAACAACCGCGAGACCATCCGCTTCGCCGTGCATGGCCTGCAGTCGGGTGGTTCGACGCAAGGCAGCGCCGGCATCATGGAAGCCTACCGACTCGCCCGACAAGGTTTTATCCCCGATGGCAACAACCGCGTGATTCTCTGCACCGATGGAGACTTCAACGTGGGGGTGACCAACCGATCCGAACTCGTTAACCTGATTCAGAGAGAAGCCAATAGCGGCGTGTTCATCTCCATCCTTGGATTTGGAATGGGCAATTACAAGGACGGGACCCTCGAGGAGCTATCCAATAAAGGAAACGGAAACTACGCCTACATCGACACCGAACGCGAGGCCATGAAGGTATTCTCCGAGCAAATCGGAAGTACACTCATCACAATAGCAAAAGACGTAAAAATACAGGTCGAGTTCAACCCGACACTTATCGATGCCTACCGGCTGATCGGATACGAAAACCGGCTGATCGCACCCGAAGACTTCAACGACGACAAGAAAGATGCGGGCGAAATCGGTGCCGGAGCCAGAGTCACTGCCCTCTACGAGGTAATTCCGACCGGAGCCGGTAACCCATCTCCAGACATCCCGACGGTTGATCCGCTCAAATACCAGAAACCCGCCGAACCCATGGACTCGACCGATGAGTTGCTCACTGTCAAAATCCGCTACAAGGACCCTGAAAGCTCCAAAAGCAAACTCATTGAGCATCCGCTTCACAATGAGGTGGTACCCTTTGAGAAAACCGACGACAACCTGCGTTTGGCGGTATCCGCCGCCGGTCTAGGGATCCTGCTGCGCCATGAATCCCATGTTGGGTCCCTCGACTGGCCGATGCTGTCGGATATCGTCCACGGCATCCAAGCCAAAGATGAAGGCGGACACCGGACGGACCTGATCCAACTGATCGAGAAAGC
>JAFGAQ010000339.1 GCA_016933595.1 Opitutales bacterium
ACCGTCCTGCTGTAAGCCTCATCCCTGCGATAGCTGCCCGTTGATGATCCCGTGGCGATAACAGGATTCTAAAGTTTGAAGGGTTCCAAACACATGCATTACGATCGCTTTGTATTTGAATGAAGCGCGATTGCCCTATAGCACATCCTCAAAACCGTATTTATCACCATGGCTCAGAAAAAGAAAATTGGAATCCTCACTGCAGGTGGTTTGGCACCTTGCCTATCTTCCGCTGTGGGCGGCCTGATCGAACGCTACACCGAGATTGATCCCGATATCGAGATCCTTTGCTACGTGGGCGGTTATAAAGGGCTCCTGCTCGGGGATAGCATCAAGGTCACACCCGAGATTCGCGCAAATGCCGGCATTCTTCACCGTTTCGGCGGAAGCCCGATCGGCAACAGCCGCGTAAAGTTGACTAACGTCAAGGACTGCGTGAAACGCGGACTGGTTAAGGAAGGCGACGATCCACAGAAGGTTGCGGCTGACCAGCTCGTCAAGGACGGGGTCAATGTGCTCCATACCATCGGTGGAGACGACACCAACACGGCAGCAGCGGACTTGGCTGAGTTCCTTTCCCGCAACGGTTATGGTCTACAGGTTATCGGACTGCCAAAAACCATCGACAATGATGTCTATCCCATCCGCCAAAGCCTCGGAGCATGGACCGCCGCCGAACAAGGTGCGCTTTATTTCGAAAACGTGGTCGCCGAGCACAACGCCAACCCGCGCATGCTCATTGTCCATGAGGTCATGGGTCGCAATTGCGGTTGGCTGACTGCTGCGACCGCACGGGAGTATCGCGCGCTCATCGATCATGATGAATACTTGCCCGAAATAGGACTGAGCCACGAACGCTTGGATGTGCATGGCATCTTCATTCCCGAAATGAAGATCGACATCGCAGCGGAGGCAAAACGCCTCAAACAGGTAATGGATGATATTGACAATGTGAACATCTTCATCAGCGAAGGTGCCGGTGTGGAGGCCATTATCGCGGAAATGGAAGCTGCCGGAGAAACCGTGCCACGCGATGCCTTCGGACATGTCAAACTGGACGCCATCAATCCGGGTCAATGGTTTGCAAAACAGTTCGCAAAAATGATCGGAGCCGAGAAGACCCTTGTCCAGAAGAGTGGATACTTCTCCCGCGCCGCGGCTTCCAACGTGGAAGACATCCGCCTCATCAAGAGTTGTGTGGATCTGGCCGTTGAATGCGCCCTGAAAGGCGAAAGCGGCGTGATCGGCCATGATGAGGATCAGGACGGACGCCTTCGCGCCATCGAATTCAAAAGAATCAAAGGCGGCAAACCCTTCGACATCGACACCCCATGGTTCGTTGAAATACTGGAGGATATCGGCCAGGACAAAGGCGAAAAAGTATCGGTTAAGCATTGATCGATCTGCCAGTTTCTCATCCGTTAGGAAAAAGCGGCATCCTGCCCATGCGGGATGCCGCTTTTTTGCTTGTGATGAGCCCCCCATCCGCTTCATCTTCAGCGTTTTGTCCATGAGCACATCCAATCACCTGAACCTTGAGGAAATTGTCCGGATCATGCCTCAACAACCTCCCTTTCTTTTTGTGGAAGAGGCGGATCTGGAGCCTTCGGATGGCACAGCGACGGGCCATTACCAGATACGGGGGGATGAAGATTTCCTCCGCGGGCATTTCCGGCACACGCCGGTTTTTCCGGCTTCTGTGCTTCTCGAAGCACTGGGACAACTCGGTGTGCTCTTCCTGCTTTCGGGTGGACTGAAGGGACTCAAACGCCCCGCGAATCCGGAAGCGGTCTACTTCACTTCGTGCAACGGAGTACGCTGCGTCAGGGTATGCCGCCCCGGGGACAAACTTGATATGACGATCAGGCTCAAGCGCCTGCGACATCCGCTTGTGGTATTTGAGGGCACCATGACATGCGGACAGGAAAAGGTTGCCACAGCAGATGAGATCACCCTCATCTTCGACTACAAGCGCGATACGGATTCCGAGACCGTTAAAACGGGACAACCTTCCGCATGAAACGCGGGACGGATACGATGCAACTGTAGATGATCCGAACTTTGGATACCGCCAAACCCCGTTCTTCATGGATCGTCCAATCATCCGATAATCACCGGGCACCCGCATTCTCCAATCCGGATAAAACCGTACCAGTCCGTGTTCTTCCAATGACTTTCCGGCATAAGGATGAAGAAGCCTAAAACGATTAAAACAACAAAGAAGAAGGGAATCCGGTCTTCCATTCCAAAGGCTGAAACACCCCGGTTGAAGCTGTGCTACCTGTTTACGACCTTTCCTTTGGTCAGCGAAACCTTTCTTCAGCGCGAGATACGGGTAATGAAAGAACAGCATGTGGATCTTACGATCTACTCGTTGTATGGAGGAAGCGACTCCTTCGAGGGAATACCGGTTCACCGTTTCCGTCTGATAGAGTTGCTGTTGCTCATCTACTGGCTGCCCTATTGGATCATCCGGAAGCCCGGAGCAATTGGGACCATGCTACGGCGTTGGTTCGCCCATCCACCCCGATACTTCACAAACGTCGAAGAAACGTTTCTCGGCGAGTCTTTTGCGCTGATCCGGGCCAACCAAATCCGAAAACTCAACCCGGCCCTCATCCACGGGGTATGGGCAACGATGCCTGCCACAGCGGCGCTGACACTCGAGGATCTCCTCGGGATCCCGTTTTCGATGGGCGCGCATGCCTATGATGTTTTCAAAAAAGGGGGAGACTGCCTCTTGAAAGAAAAAGCCATCCGGGCAAAAGTCATTCACACCTCGACCCGGTTTGCCCGCAAACAAATGATTCGGATGGGAGCACCCGCTAGTCGTGTTCACTGGATCAGGCGTGGGCTCTCATCCTTTCCTCCGGTCAACACACTCCGGGATGAAATCGATACCATCCGGATCCTCACAGTCGGAAGACTGGTTCCAAAAAAAGGCTACCTGGATCAGATCAGGATCTATTCCGCACTTCGCAAACGCGGGATCCCATTCGAAGCCCGTATCATTGGCTCAGGCCCTATGAAAGACGAACTGGAAGAATCGATTCGACAGGCTGACTTATCATGTTGTGTATCGCTATACGGAGGCATCCGGCACGATCAAGTTCAGGATCACTACGCCTGGTGTGATCTTTTCGTCTTCACCGGAGTCGTGGACGAAAGCGGAGACCGAAATGGTCTCGCGAACGTCATCCCTGAAGCGCTCTCAAGGGGAATCCCGGTTATTGCCACACCGGACTCCGGGATTCTGGAAAACTTTAAAAATGATATTGAACTGGTCATCCAAAACGCCAGTCCGGCGGATCAATGGGTCAAGCTCCTGATGGACCTCGCCTCTGATGCACCCCGCCGGCTCAGACTCGGAAAGGCCGGAAGGGAATGGACGGAAAAACACTTTGACGCCCATAAGAACTCCGCACGCCTCTTCAAGCTGATGCAAACCGCTACAGGAATCGCTCCAGCCCAACGAAAATAGAAAAACACACAGAAACATAAGTGTCCCTTCCATGGTGATTCCATTGCAATGGGTGGTTATTCGTTCACTGATACCCGATTTTGTAGAACCTGAATTGGGATTGGGGCACTGTATTTTGTGTCGAGCAACGAATCCGGTTACTCAATACATCCGCTGCAAAGACACACCATCTTTTCGTTGCATTCCTCTGCAAAAACCCCGAGAACATACCCGTGATCTCCGATACGCTGAAAAAAGCCCTGCACTATCAGGACTGGGATACCCAGGTGATCCACCTTTCCCAGCAACTCGACTCCGTTCCAAGTGAGATCGCCCGGATTCGTGAATCCATCGCAACTGAGGAAGCTGAGATCACCAAGCAGCAACAGGAAATTGCCGCCTGCGAGCTGAAACGATCGCAAGCCGAACTTGAGATTGAAACATTGGAAGCCCAGATTACCCGTTTCAAGACCCAGCAGATCACTGTCAAAAAGACCGAGGAATACGAAGCTTTCAACGAACAGATCCGTAATGCCGAAGCAAAAGTATCCGAATGTGAGGATACCGTCCTCGGAATTCTCGATGAGATTGATTCTAAAAGCGGGAAACTTGATGCGGATCGCAAGACCTGCGCTGAGCGCGTAGCCTATCTCAACGGCGTAATCGCGGATTGGGAAAAGAAAGCTCTTTCGATTGCATCAGAACTCAAGACTGCTTCAGCCGCATTGGAAACAGCA
>JAFGAQ010000049.1 GCA_016933595.1 Opitutales bacterium
ATACATGTGTCAGGCAAGCGTCAGCGAGGTCGCCATTGGTATCGAACGCATGGTGCATGCGGTTCTGGACATGGTCCGTTGAGTTCGAGACCTTTCGCCCTTTGAATAAATACGCGCGACATCTGAGGCGACTTGGGCCCGGGATTTTGCCATTGCCTTTGCGTGGCTTTCCATAACAATACGGGTATTTGATGAATCGCTCGCCTTGAGTTCTTCCTCGGGATCCGCTGCCCGAATCGCATTGATCCATGAATACGCCGAGAGCCATCGCAATACTGTGCCTGACGTTGCTCACGTTGGCAGTCACAGGGAATGGGCAAACCACTCTCGACGAGCGGCTGGCAATGATTCCTGTAGATGATCTTCCCTTGCGCGAGCCCGTGGAGATCTACTGGGATTCGCATCAGGTACCCTTCATCGTGGCGGCGAACAACCCGGATCTCGCATTCACGCTCGGATACGTTCATGCCCACCTTCGCTTGGGGCAAATCAAACTGCTTGCCATGCTCTCCCAAGGCAGGCTGTCAGAAATGTTTGGACCAGCCACAGCCAAGATCGATGCATCCCTGCGGGTGCTCAATCTGGGATATGCTTCCGAGGCCATCTACCTTTCTATGGATGATGCGACAAAGGAATGGCTGGATCTCTTTGTGAAAGGACTCAACACATATCAGGAACGGATGACCTCCCCACCACCTGAATATGCATGGCTCGGGCTTTCTCCATCTCCCTTCACCCCGATTGATATTCTAACAATCGGAAGGCTTGCCGGAGCGGATGTCAATTGGGGAAAGCTTTTGCCTTACCTCGAACAATCCGCCAAAGATCCCGAATCATGGCCTGACAGATGGGAAACGATCCGGATTCAAAATGAAAGGGGCATCGCTTCGGACGCCCTATCCATACCCGCTTCTCCCATTGCAATGCTCACCGATCTCCTGGCATCGGTCAGCCGCTCCGGGAGCAATTCTTTCGCCATCAGCCCATCAAAGTCCGCAACGGGACAGGCCATCCTCGTGAATGATCCTCATCTCGGGCTTTTCACTCCCAATTTTTTTCTCATCGCCGGAGCGCATACACCGGACATGCATCTTGTCGGAATGATGATTCCCGGGCTTCCTTTTTTCGCGCTCGGCCGCAACACCCATTTGGCATGGGGTGGCACCAACATGCACGCCGCGAGCAGCGATCTCTTCGATGCACGGGGGGTCCCACTCGGCCTTGTAAAAGAAAAAACTGAAACCATCAGAATCCGGTTTTGGCGGGACCGCAAGATCCGAACCCGATGGACTCCATTCGGACCGATCATCAGCGACATCCCTTTCCTGAACCGCGACCTTGAGATACCCATTACGCTCAAATGGTCCGGCCATTCCCCTTCCAACGAAATCGGAGCGTTCCTCAAGGCCAACCGGGCATCCTCACCTGAGGATTTCTCCGCGGCATTCGCCGACTACGCGGTTTCCGGACAGAACATCGTCTTTGCGTCTCAGGAGGGCGACATCGGACTGGTTCCCGCAACCAAACTTCCAAGGAGAGCAAATCGATTCCCGGAAAC
>JAFGAQ010000340.1 GCA_016933595.1 Opitutales bacterium
GATGGCATGATCAAGCTCGACATGCAGTTCCTCAGCGACATCTACGTCGAATGCCCGGCTTGCCATGGCAAAAGGTATAACCGCGAGACCCTCGAAATCCGATTCCGGGGACTCAACATCGCCGAAACCCTTGACCTCACCATCGACGCAGCCTGTGAGCTCTTTGCGAGGCAACCCCGTATCCACGAGAAGCTCTCGACCCTGCAGGCGGTCGGGCTTGGCTACCTCAAGATTGGCCAACCTGCCACCACGCTCTCCGGCGGCGAAGCCCAACGTGTCAAACTCTCCCTCGAACTCAGCAAGCGTCAGGCGGGCCGCACCCTCTACCTGCTCGATGAACCGACCACCGGACTCCACTGGCAAGATATCCAGCACCTCATGGATCTGCTCTTCCGACTCAGAGACCAGGGCAACACCATCATCATTATCGAACACAACCTCGACGTGATCCGCCTCGCCGACTGGATCGTCGAACTGGGCCCAACCGGAGGAGATGCCGGGGGACACCTTCTCTACTGCGGACCCATGTCACAATTCAACTCCTCTCTTGGAACCCCCACCGCCTCATGCCTCACCCATCTTTCAACTTGACCCTGGCCCGGTTTGAAAACATGTGAGATGCAATCTCCAAAATCCTGGCTGCCATCCGATATCCCAACATGACCCGACCCATCCGATGCCTCATCACCGCCGGCCCCACACGCGAATTTTTCGACCCCGTGCGATTCATCAGCAACCCCTCCACCGGCAAGATGGGATATGCTCTCGCTCAAGCCGCTCTCGATGCGGCATGGACCGTTGATCTCATCAGCGGCCCGGTTGCACTCCCGCCTCCACAGGGACTGAACCTCTACCCTATCACCACGGGTGCCGAGTTGCATGAGGCATGCCACGATCTTTTTTCCGCCTGCGACATCCTTATCATGTGCGCGGCAGTGTGTGACATGCGGCCCGCGCAGACCCATCCGCACAAGGTAAAAAAGGAAACCTTAGAATGGAATGGCCGGTTTGAACCGGTTCCGGACATCTTGAAAAGCCTCTCAAATGTCCGCAAGCCCGGTCAGGTGATCGTCGGGTTTGCCGCTGAAACCCGCGACATTGCCGAATACGCGCGACGGAAGCTTGAAGAGAAGAATCTGGATTGGATTGTCGCAAACGACGTCTCCCGCAGCGATGCGGGATTCGCTTCTGATACCAACACTGTCACCCTATATGCCCGGACAGGAGAAACCTACGCCCTTCAGCCCGGGACAAAACTCGAAGTGGCTTCCAGCCTGCTCGCGCTCTTTGCACCGACGCTTTCCCGCACGCAGTCAAACACCTGATTACCATGCCCCGGAAACCCAGTTCGCTCAACCGCATCCTCGGACGGCTCGACAACCTCGACTCCGCCAACCTCACCATTCTGGTTCAGCGACTTGCCAGGGAACGGGAACTACTGGAAACCGTCTTCAATTCGATTCACGATGGAATCGTTGTTCTGGATCACCGGGGCCTCATCCAGTATGCCAATAACCCGAGCCTCGCACTCATCGGCCTTGACGAGGATGACATTGGACACACCACAATCGGAGAAAAATGGCCCGACCTCAACCGATGGGTCGATCTGGATGCCCTTGCCGAAAACAAGGACTCCCAGACCCTCGTCTCACGTGAGATCGAAATGAACTATCCGGAGCGCAGGATCATACGCCTATTCCTTCTGCCCCTGTCCTTTCCCATGAGCAACGCGGCCCTTCCGGGCTGGTTGATGGTGCTCGCGGACATAACCGAGGACAAGGAACACACCGAGGAAGTCATCGAGAGCGAACGCATCACCTCCATCATGCTGTTGGCGGCTGGCGTTGCGCACGAGATCGGGAATCCCCTGAATTCCCTCACCATCCACCTCCAACTCATTCAGCGCAAACTCGAAACCCTTCAAGGATGCCCTTCCACCGACCGGATCCGCAAGTCCGTCCAGGTTTGCTCGGAAGAGGTTAAGCGCCTTGACGGGATCCTGACCCACTTCCTCGGGGCCATACGGCACACCCCGCCCGATCTGCGCGACACCGATTTGCTTCTGATCATCGAGGAGGTGGTTCAGGTGCAGGAGGAAATGCTCAAAACCCGCAGCATTACCGTGGACATCGAATTTGATGGTCCGGTTCCCATCATCCTCGCCGACATCAACCAGATCAAACAAGTCCTCTTCAACATCCTCAAAAATGCGGTTGAAGCCATGCCGAGGGAAGGCCACCTCCGCATCCGCACCCGTTCGGACGACGAATTCGTCTACGTCATGATCGCCGACACAGGGAGCGGAATGGATCCCGATGATCTCGCCAATGTTTTCAAGCCCTATTTCTCAACCAAAAAGGAAGGTCACGGGCTGGGCATGATGGTGGTCGAACGGATCATGCGGGCACATGGCGCCAAAATTGGCATCGACAGCCGCAAAGGCAAAGGTACAGTGGTGACGTTGCAGTTCCCGCAGAAACACAGGCGCATCCGGCTCCTTGAACAAGACTGAGCCTGCTGCGAAGCTACACCCTAGTTCCGTTGATTCCGCATGCTGCTATTCCGATCCAGTTGATACCATGCCTGCCACCCTACTGATAGTCGATGACGAGAAGCACACCCGCGAGGGTCTTCAGGCGATGCTGGAGGATTCTTATGAGGTTTTCCTGGCAAGCGACGCGGATGAAGCCTTCAACCTGCTCGACTCCGAATCCTTCGATGTGGTGCTCACCGACCTCCGTATGGCTGGAAAGTCGGGCATGAAAGTCATCGACAAGGCCCTTTCCAAACCCAACCGTCCGATCTGCATCATGATGACGGCGTATGGGAACATCGAGACAGCGGTGGAGGCCATGAAGCGGGGTGCCCACGATTTCATGACAAAGCCGGTCAACGTGGAAAAGCTCGAGATCATGATCGCACGGGCAATCCAATCGAGGCACCTGGAATCCGAGAACAAGGTCCTCCATGAGCGGCTCGACCACAAGTTTAGCCTACCCGGTATTGTGGGCAATTCGCCCGCACTCACCCAAGTGCTGGACCGTGTCAAACTGATCGCACCGGCAAAAGCCACCGTCCTGCTGCAAGGCGAAACCGGCACCGGCAAGGAAATGATCGCCCAGGCGATCCACCAGAACAGCCCGAGGTCCCGCAACCCCTTTGTGGCTGTCCATTGCGCTGCACTCGCCACCAATCTGCTCGAAAGCGAACTTTTCGGCCACGAGAAAGGCGCATTCACTGGCGCCACCGAACGCCGTATCGGTCGATTTGAGGCTGCGGACGGGGGCACCCTCTTCCTCGACGAGATTGGGGAAATCGAGCCATCCACCCAAGTCAAGCTCCTGCGCTTTCTCGACACCCGCAGTTTCGAACGCATCGGAAGCAATAAACCGGTCGCGGTGGATGTTCGCCTCGTTTGTGCCACAAACCGGAACCTCCAGAAAATGGCGGAAAAAGGCGAATTCAGGGACGACCTGCTCTACCGCCTCAACACCATCACCATCCAACTGCCCGCCCTGCGCGAACGCAAGGACGACATCCCGCTTCTCATCAATCACTACCTCCGGCATTTTGCCGAGGACAACAGCCTTCCCCAGCCCAAGCTGACCCCCGGCGCCATGCAAGCACTCAAGGACTATGGATGGCCGGGCAATATCCGCGAACTGCGCAACTTCTGCGAGAACACGGTGGTTCTGAATCCCGGACTCAATGTAAGCGAATACGACCTTGACCCGCGATTCCTGAATCCCGGCACCTCCCGCCCCTCAGCTCCACTCACCCCCGGAATCCAGCCCGGACTGTCCGTGGAAGAGAACGAGAAAAGGCTGCTGCATCAAGCCCTCGTGCAAGCTAAGGGAAACCGAACGAAAGCCGCCCAACTCATGGGAATCAGCCGCCGCACACTCCACCGCAAACTCCTTCAGTGGCCGGAACTCGATACCCTTTCCAAACGCTCCGCTGCCTCCGGAATCCATGACCCGGAAAATGACTGAGCCAAAAGGCCCGGTATTTAGCGAAACTACGCCCGCGGCCGAAAGACAGCCCGGCATCACGCATCGCTGCTTCGTCCATCCCGAACCGCGCCAACGGTTCTCCGGGGCAAATCAAGCCAACCAATGGCTGTCCAGTACCGACCGCAATGCCTGAATCAAATCCGTTTCATTCGTATACGAGCGGGCACAAAACATAGCTCGAAAGCGGATCATTCAGGGACTGGAGCATCGACGACGCCTCCCGGATCTTGGCTTCCACCGCAGACACCCGCTTCGTTTGCAAGACAGGGATATCGATTCCATCCAGGATCGACACCGCTGCGACGGGCAATCCCAATGCCTCGGCCACAATCTCCTCCTGCGTCTTCATAGCCGGATAGTCCAGAATATCGTATTCCCCGCTCAGATTGGCGGCACTCGCCGCATGGCGGATCGCGTCATACAAATCCCCGACCTCATCCGCCAACTTCAACTCCACGGCATCCCGCCCGGACCAAACACGCCCACGGGCGATTTCCCGGATCCGCTTTTCGTCAATCGAGCGATACTGACCGATTGTCGAGATCCAGCGATCGTAAAAATCCGAAATAAATCCCTGAACCAGCGCAATCTGGGCATCGGACTTCGGTTTGGCGATACCCTGCAAATCCGAATGTGGCATCGTCTTGATCTCGTCAAACGTGATGCCCAACTTCGATGCGCCCTCCCCGATGTTGAAAAACAACCCGAAGATACCGATGCTTCCGGTTACCGTGTGCGGGTTCACAAAAATCCGGTCCGCGCTTTGGGCAATAAGGTATCCCCCCGATGCCGCGTAGCTTCCCATCGAAACAACGAGTGGCTTGCCCATCGATTTGACCCTCAGGAGTTCATCCTGGATGATCTCCGAAGCAGATGCGCTGCCTCCTGGGCTGTTGATCCGCAATATGATCGCCTTCACCTGTTCATCGTCCCCCGCCTTGCGGAGAAAGTCGGCTATGCGATCGGATCCCACCTGATCGGCGTCGCCCCATCCATCTACAATCGGGCCTTCCGCATAGACCACGGCCACCGCCGGCTTATCGGCACCCTTGATTTTTGCTCCGACCGGATGAAGACCATCCTGTACATAGTCCGGAAATGCAATGCTGGCGTATCCACCGTTGTCATTATCCGGAGCACCCAATTCAGCCAACTGTTTCTTCAACGCGCCCAGGGTTGTGGTCCGGTTGTAAAGACCCCACTCAACAGCGGTCTTCGCCTCAAGTATCGGTTCCTTGGACAGGCGCGTATGCAACTCCTGCACGTCCATACCTCTGGCCGTCGCGATTTCGGCCAAAACCCCCATCCAAATCTGCTGCAATAGACTTTCCGATGCCTCGCGGGCCTCTTTGCTCAGGTTGGTCCGCGTAAACGGTTCCACAGCCGACTTGAAATCACCCACCCGGACGGTTTGCACGCCGATTCCCCAAGTATCCATCGCATTCGCAAAGAACATGGGCTCGGAGTAGAGCCCGGGCAGAATAACGGTTCCAGCTTGGTTGATCAGGGCATCCGATGCGACGGAATGCAGGAAAAGATCCCGAAGGTTGGGTCCATCCGTGTAAGCAATCACAGGCTTGCCACTTTGACGGAATTCGATCAACGCATCCCGCATTTCCTGAAGCGCCGGGAAACCCGAGGCATAACCAATGGGCTGCGAGCTTCCTTTCAGCAAAATACCCACAACCCGCGAATCCTGGCTGGCGCGGCGGATGTTCTCCACCATTTCCCGCACGTGATGCCGCCCGGTTCCTGAACTGTCCGCCATCTCACGAACGATTCCTTCGAGCGAACCGGAACGCGGCGCATCGGTCAATTGACTGGACAAATCGATCTCGAGAACCGCCTTTTCCGGAAGCATTTCCTTTTGGGAAAGGGACCCGATCAGCACCCCGATCAATACGAGCACAAGAAAAAAGGATACCACGGTCGACACCACTGTGGTGAACAAACGCCAGAGAACGGATTTCAGAAAAGCCATAATGATTGAGTCAGTTACGATGAGGTTGGAAACCGGAGTGTCGCGGGATCCACCCCGCGATTCAATCCAAATGAACCGATTTTGCAAATTTCAACTGATTAGAGTAGCGGATCCCTCGGTTTCAGTTCGCGCACCCGGATGATGCCCACAATATTGGACCGCTTGGTCGGCCCGAGGTATCGGCCATCGAGAGCCGTCGCGGAATTATCTCCAAGCAAAAAGTACTCATCCGGACCCAGCTTCAACTCCTGAATCTCTTCCCGATGGAGCATGGGTATACTCTGCGAGTAATCCACCCTTACCGGTGGATTCACCCGGCTCCCATTCACATACAACCCCGAATCCCGTATCGAAATCGCCTCATTCGGCAAGCCCCCGATTCGCGCCACAAACACATGGTCCGGTTGGTCCCCATAGGTGTATCCCACGATCTGAAAACGCCGGAAGAGTTCATCTTCGTTCCTCACCGCCTTAAGCTTCACCTTCTGGCCTTCCCGCAATGTCGGATGCATCGAATCCGTGGTCAGCACAACAGTCTGCCCGGACCGCATCCAAAGGGCAAACCCTCCGGCTATCAGAGCCACAAACAAGATCAAAACCAGCTTTTTCACGTTACCTGAATGGAGTTAGTCCGGCACCCACTGCAATATGATATCCTAAATATGCAACAAATTAAGATGTACGCACCCCAAAACAGATTCAATCATGAAAACCCTATCCCCGATACCCATCTATTCTGCTTTTACCGAAGACTATCGCAAACACCTTTTCGAATGACTGATTTGGGAGGCTAACACCTGACTTCCCACACATTGGGACCTCTCATCCTGAGATACCATACATCCTGAACGAACCCAAATGAATCGCACAGAGTTGACCTCTTCGGACGTATGAGCATCATTTAGTTACAGATGAGTGCCGAAGACTACCCCAGCAATAGCTCCAGCGTGAAACGCTCACTCCAGGAACGGGTGCTTGCCATCAAAAACGCGCTTCAACGCAAAGAAATATCCTCCGACCAAGCGCGCGTGCTCCTTGAATCGATACGAAAAGAGCTCGAGAAGCCGGATACCGATTCCTCATCCTGAGATTCGGACACCGACCAACGGGTTCAACTCCTATCAGTATTTCCAAAACCTGTGAACCATGGATGACACGGTATCGATTGTCTGGTTCAGAAAAGACCTCCGTCTGGACGATCATCCCGCATTTCATGAAGCCCTCAAAGGGTCAAGGCATGTCATTCCCTTGTATATTTGGGATCCGGAATACGAAGCACCATGGAGTCCCGGAACCGCATCCCGGTCATGGTTGCTCCAGTCACTTCAAAGCCTTGACCAAGCGCTACAAAACAGGGGCTCGAAACTTGTTTTCCGTTATGGAAAAACGCGTGCTGTCCTGAACGATATCATCGCATCGACCCGTGCAACCTCTATTCTATGGCACCGACGCTACGAACCAGCCGTGGCAGAAAGGGATAGACTCACAATCGATCATCTCATGCGAAAGGGGGTTCGGGCTACAGTCCTCAGCGGCTCGCTCCTTCGCGAACCGGAGAGTATCCGGAAAGACAACGGCGAACCCTACCGGGTGTTCACAGCCTATTGGAATGCACACCGGCGAATGATGCCTCACCGCAAGCCGCTTCCCGATCTTCCTCCGCGCCTTCCATCGGTCCATCCTTCCATCCATTCGGACGCAATCGAGACTGGCCCGTTCTTCCTGGACTCCTCCAAGCCATCCAATCAGACACTTGGGTTCACTCCAGGTGAGACTGGGGCACTCCATGCGCTACGGCATTTTTCCACCGAATGGGTTGAGCGGTATGGATCTTCACGGGATCGCCCCGACTGGACCGGAACATCCCGGGTATCTCCCCATCTCGCGTGGGGTGAAATCAGCCCCGCCCGAGTTTGGGACACGATTACCCCAGCCCATTCCACCCCTGCCACCTCCAACGGGATCGATACCTTCCTTAAGGAGATTGGCTGGCGGGAGTTTGCCTACCATCTGCTTGTACATTTTCCCTCAACACCAGAGGAGCCGCTTCGTGGCGAATTTCGCCATTTCCCATGGCAAAACAAGCCAAAAGCCCTCGAAAGATGGAAATCGGGACAAACCGGCTTTCCCATGGTTGACGCCGGAATGCGCGAATTGTATCGGGGTGGATGGATGCACAACCGTGTCCGCATGCTGACCGCATCTTTCCTCGTGAAAAACCTCGGCATATCCTGGACAGAAGGATCCCGATGGTTCTGGGATCGACTATTTGACGCGGACCTCGCCAACAATACACTCGGCTGGCAATGGACCGCCGGATGTGGCGCTGACGCAGCACCTTTTTTCCGGATTTTCAATCCGGTGATTCAAGGCCAGAAATTCGACCCTGACGGGACTTATGTGCGCCAATGGATACCAGAGATCAATACCCTACCTCAACGCCTGATTCATACGCCTTGGATGGCTTCCGATGGGGATACAACCTACCCGGATCGAATGGTCAGCCTCATTGAGTCGAGACAAAGGGCGCTGAATGATTTCAGATCCCTTTCCTGATGCTGATTCAAACAAACGGGCAGCTTCAAATCACTCGCACGGTCAATCCTCCTGCGCTTCGACATCGGCAACAACGTTATTTCGTCCAATATTATTTTTGGCACGCCGATTGCTAACAAGTTTAACTAAAGCTGGAATACCGGTAGAGGATCACTGGATCAATTTCTGGCAAAACCAACACAATCGAAACATGACCTGAAACGTTATCTATTAGCAGAAAGTGACTACTATGAAAGAAATCCTGATACCAATCGAAGAGTTGAATGAACGCATCCTGCTCATCGAATACTTCAATGAGCGAATTCTGTCCGTTCTCGAAAAGCGTAAGCACGGAACGGATATGGACGGAAAAATCAGGGCTCTTTCCAGCCAGATCACTGAATCGATGGATGAACTCAGCGAATGGGATACCGCTTTGCTACAGGACGAACGGATCCTTATGGCCTCGTGATTCGGTTATAACGGATTGATCCGTACAATTCAGAGTCCAAAACAGGCATTTTGCAAAATTTCACCCGTATGAAACGACTCATGCGGGTGAAATTTTGAGCTCTATTTGCCCCTCCGGGCGACACAATCGCGTTCAAAACCCCTTCGGGAGGGGAACCTTAACCTCGCCCTTGAGTAACACCTCAATGCGTTTGTTAAAGGGTAGACGAATCACCCGTGGCATTTTTTTGCGGAACTCCTTAAGCTCTTCTTCGGCAACAGTGGCCTTTTCCGCATACTGGCTCAGCTGACCTTGAAGGGTGTCGTTCTTGACTTGCAACATGGTAATCTGCTGATTCAGGGATTCATGCGCCACCGATAAAACAACCTCCAGCGCTTTCTTTTCCTGAAGCTGATTGCGAAGATCAAACGCCTCATTCTTCTGCGAAGTCAAATCCTCATTCAAACGGCTGAGCTTCTCCTCCAAATCATGACAAGCGGACTCGTCAGCCATAGAGGGCTTTCCTTCCTCCACAGGAGAACTCGAATCCAGCTCCTCCTCTCGTTTCACCCGTACGGCACGCACCATTTCCGAGTGCGGGAGCAAGGGCAACACCATTGGCTGGTCGGATACACTGCACAGCCCCAACACCGGAAGCCCTCTGGCAGATGCATACAGCCCAATCAACATCACCATCCCCAAGTGCCCGACACCCGCATGGAAAACCGGTTCAAAATCCGGCCAGGCTTCCCGGCCCTCCGCCAATGAGCGATCCAGTTCAGTGAACAATCCATCGCATCCAGCAGCGATTTCGCCTTGATCCCATCGGTATCCGGGCAACCGTAAGATCGTCGAGGGAACCCCCACACGGGACTGCACCACGCCCCCCACCTCACGGGCACAGATCTCCGCTACATCGTCATCCGCACAAAGAAGCATGCACCGATCATTCTCATACCATTCCAAGGTGCGCAGAATATGGGTTTCATCACTGTACTCATCCAGAGCCGACTCAAGATCACGGTTCTCAAACAACTCCCATGCTCTGGAACGGATACGGGCCATGACATCATTTACGCTCCCAGCACCCTCCCCGGTGCCCATAGCTGAAGTCCCTGAGATTATGATAACGGTTTTTGACATGAGACAGCGAAAAAAGGCGATAATACTCTTACCTACACAATATCGGACAATATATCCTACAATTGATCGCAAATTATTCACAAGACGTAAAAAGTTTGAGTATGAACAGGATCTCTTCAACAGGAAGACCGCCCGATCTATATGATGCCCACCTCCATCTGACGGACTCCCGCCTTTCACCCTTCCTTGCTGACATCGTTCAAACCATGATTAGAACGGGAATCCGGGGTTGCGTTTCCAACTCAACCGGAGTGGATGACTGGGAGTCTATCCTGAGTTTGGCGTCCGCACATTCCTGGATTCGGCCAGCTATCGGAGTCCATCCTTGGAGAGTGTCCACCCTTCACGAAGACTGGTACCCAAAATGGGTTCGGCTACTCGATTTCCACCCAGACTGCTTGATCGGAGAAATCGGACTCGATCTAGGCATCCGCGACCCGGATATTAGCAAGCAAAGAAAGGTTTTTCGACTTCAGATAACCGCAGCGGCCGAAAGGAGGATCCCTCCATCCATTCACTGCGTTCGGGCATGGAATGAACTCCATGCAGAAATGAAATCCGTGCTTCCTCTGCGATCCGGCTTTCTCCTCCATGCGTTTAACGGACCATCGGAATCCGTTTTGAAATGGAGCAAAGCCGGAGCCTATTTTTCGGTATCCCCGCGGGAGACCAAACACCTGAACTCATCACGTATCGGTCAACTGAGGCAAATCCCCATCGAGCGCATCCTGATAGAGACCGATGCGCCAAACGTCTCGCCAACAGACAACAACACAACCCATCAGCTAATCGATCCGAACTCTGGAAAACGTTTGAATCATCCCGCCGACCTTTCTTCGACTCTGATCCAACTTGCTAGGATTCTGGAACACGAGCCGCACAAACTGGCGGCTCAAATCGCCTCGAACTACCACACGCTCTTTGGAACCAGCGCGGAGC
>JAFGAQ010000341.1 GCA_016933595.1 Opitutales bacterium
CGACTGCGATGGGATATCGAAAAAGTCTTTGATGAGACCAAAAACAATGAAGCCATTAACTATTGTTCATCGGTTATCGGGGAGCTACCACAAACCCAGAATCTGGCCCCGAGGTCTACCCGAATGCATAGACAAATCAACCCGGAGGTTTGGATATCACTGAAGGCCCATCCCCTGCGGTCTTGTGGTATTTTCCGGACACCTTGTCTCGCTCGTACTTCGTAAACCCTTTGGCGCTCAGGTTCTCATTCGAAAGAAGGTTGCGCGCGCGTCCAGCGGTGTAGCGCACCCCGAGATTCGGAGCCGCATAAACCCGCCGCACCCGATCCCCGGTAATCGGATGGGTCACCAGCCTCTCGGTCATCGGATGATCCCATTCAAACAGATCACCTTCACTGCCATCCTCATGGATAATCTGATAAAGATATGTGGGCATGGTTCGGATCTATTGGGTTGCGTCTCCGGCAGAAATCGAGCGGTTCGCCATCCTGCGGCGTTCCAATTGTTGCCGGTAGGTGTTTTTGTTGTAATCCCCGCGACTGAAAAACTTCTCCAGCCAAACATAGAGACAAATGAAAAGATAGCGGCTCCCCTGCTCCTTCATCTTCAACTTGGCGACACCTGCCTTGCGGTTGCGCCAGGTAATCGGGACCACGGTCCAGGAATACCCCCGCACAATCGCTTTGAGCGGCAGCTCAACCGTCAGATTGAAATGGGGGGATATCAAGGGCCGGCAACCATCGATCGCTTCCTTGCGGTACGCTTTGAATGCATTGGTCGTGTCGTTGAGGCGGATGCCAAACATCACCTTGATGAACAAATTGGCCATACGGTTTACCAGCCATTTCAACTTCGGATAGTCGTAGACCGCTCCTCCTTTGATGAAACGACTGCCAAACACACAGTCGTAACCATCCTTCAAAAACTTCCAATACTGAACCGCGTCCCGAGGGTCATCGGATTCATCCGCCATCATAATGGCAACCGCATCACCGGAAGCGTGATCCAAACCCGTGATTACCGCCCTTCCAAATCCATTCAGACCCTCATTCCTAACCGGCCGCAGCGTCGGAATTCCTTCGCACAGCTTACCTAAGAGCGCCCAAGTGCCATCCGTGCTGCCATCATCCACCACCACCAATTCGTGTGGGACCGCTTCATCCCGCAGGCACACATAAAGGTGGGTAAGCGTCTCCTCGAGGCTGCCTTCCTCATTGCGGGCCGGCATCACAATCGAGAAAAGCCCCAAGGGGAGCTTGTCCGTATCACCGGAACCCTCGACGCCGTCATTGTTCTGCATTCCACTGCCCATATCGTGCAGCATTCAACACGTTGTACTCGTAGACTCAATACTGAATCCACTCACTCACTCGGCCAAACGAAGCCAATCGGGATACGATTCCGCGTGACTTGCAATCTCTTCCAACAGCGATTCCATGGCCGTCTCGGGCTTCCAACCCCAGGTTTCCCGCGCAAGAGCAGAATCCATCACCATCCATGGAATATCAAACGGTCTTTCCAGCGTGGATGCCTCAACCTCCCGTTTTCCGAAGCGTTGGGAACACCAGTCGCTCAACTCCACGAGCGACAGACTGATACCCGTGCCTCCGCCCAAATTCACGATCCGGGGAACGGATCCCCCCGTATGCCGCATCTGCCGCATCATCAGATGCACCAGATCCCCCGGGTGAAAAAAGTCCCGCACCTGATTTCCGCTTCCGCCAAACCCAATGTATCTCAAGGGCATACCCGAACGCCATGCATGAATCCAAAACGAGACGATCCCCTGATCCGCCCGCCCGAACTGCCCGGCCCCGGCCATCACACCGCAACGGTTGATCCAAACAGGGAAATCAAAGGCCTGTCCATACTCGAGGGCGAGGAGCTCCGCGGCACGCTTGCTGGTGCCATATAGCGAAAGCGGCGGCTCAGCCGGAAATGACTCCGACACCCCTTCCCCACTGACTCCACACACCGAACAGGAGGCCAGGTCGGGAACAAAACGCCGACCCTCCACTTTCATGGGCAGGGAGGCCAACGGCTCCACTCCATACACCCGGCTCGTGCTCAACAGGATAAAACCCGCCTTGCGGGCCCGGCAATACTCCAGCAGCTCAATGGTCCCCCCAAGGTTGTGTTCCAATAGCTGCCGACTGCTCGTCTTGCCATCCACTCCAGCCATCACGGCCGGATTGGCTGCGGCATCCACCACCCAGTCCACATCGGGCAGGGCTTCAAAATCGCTTCGCATCCGGATGTCCCCGTGATACAAACGAACCCCCATGTCCTTCAGGCGTTTCCGGTTCGTTTCACTTCCCGATCGTATCAGGTTGTCAATTCCAACAATCTCAACTTCTTCATTGTCGCGACACAACCTTTCGACGAGGCTTGAGCCCACAAAACCACAAATTCCGGTAATAAGAATCTTCATCTTTTCAATAGCACGCATTAAACGCTTTTATCCTTGCGAATAAAGCGTATTCTCCCTGTTTTGCCCATCCCTTCACCGCATCCGAACCCCATGGCTTCGAATTCCCGTAAAAACGTATTCCTTCTGAGATCTCCGGTCGACCTTTCTCCGGAGAAGACTTGGGATCTGTTTACCCGGCACTCAACCCATGTCAGGCTCCAACCCCCATGGATTCCGTGTCACCACGAGTCCTACCACCGTTCCGCCTTTGAAGGAGCCCAATCGCTCTCCCACGAGAAGAAAGACCCCCTCCTGAAGGGACGCTGGCTGAAGAGAATCGAGACAATGAGAAAAGGGTATTTGATCGTTGAAAAGGCGCTCAAGAGCCCCATGCGGGAATGGAATCATTGGCGCCAGTTTCTGCCCGGAGAGGAGACCTACGCCTGCATCATTGAAGACCGGATCGAATACCGGCCGCCGTTCTTCCACCTTCCCCGCTTTCATAAACGCATGGAAAGCCAACTCCTCGACCGCTTCCGTTACCAGTACCGGACGCTTCAGGAAGACCTTGCGATTGTTCAGCGCTGGAATCCCCGACCCCGCCGTATCCTGCTCGCGGGCGGATCGGGAATGATCGGGTCAGCCCTCCGATCCTACCTCCAGACATGGGGCCATCAGGTCAGCATCCTCTCGCGCACACCATCTCCCGCCCATCTTCCATGGGATCCTGACAACGATTTCCTGCCGGCTTCATCTTTGGAGGCCCAGGACATAATCATCAATCTGGCCGGATCCACCATCGCCCGCCGATGGACCCGCAAGTCAAAGACACAAATCCGCGACAGCCGGCTCAAGGCCACCCGACTGCTCTCACGTGAGATTGCCCGGCTCAAGTATCCACCCGAGCTTTTTGTCCAGATATCAGGCATCGGGTATTACGGCATCCAGACATCCGGGCAGGCGGACGAAAAAGCCCCCAAGGGTGAAGGTTTTCTCTCCGATCTCTGCGAGGAATGGGAACAGGAAGCCCGGAATGCCATTCCCTTCGTCGAACGATTTGTCTGCCTGCGTCCCGGGGTTGTGATCACCCCACTCGGAGGCGCCCTCGCCAAGATGCTGCCTGTTTTCAGAAGTGGCCTCGGAGGCCCTATCGGAGACGGCTCACAGTCCATGTCTTGGATCGCATTGGACGATCTGCTCAGGATCTTCACCTTTATTATCGGAAACCCCAAGGTCGCCGGCACCGTGAATGCAACGGCACCCGAACCAACCACCAATCAGGGATTCACCCAATCCCTCGCTGGGGCACTGGGCCGTCCGGCATGGATGAAGGTTCCGGCAGCCGCCATAAAACTGGCATATGGAACCATGGCCAACGAAACCCTTCTTGCATCCCAGTCCGTTGTGCCGACTCAGCTTCTGGAACAAGGCTTCTCATTTGCCCATCCGGATATCCGGTCCGCCCTCCAATCCCTGCTTCCCGAAAACACCAAAGTCTGAATTCACAGATGGAAACAAATGTGAGCTTTCCCGCTCAATGGTGGACTTCCATCCACAACGAAAGGTTTCCGGTCGTGGGAAGGCCCTCCAGTTGAATCCTGAACCGGTTGACATCAGAAAATTTCACTTGCGTATCCCGAAGGTGCGAGGGTCCGCCGGATACCTTGACAAACTCAAAACTGCCAATCGCAACCCCTTCGGGCTTCCCTGTAATGGATCCGGCATCCAAATGAACCCGCCACTCCTGACCGGTCCGGTCAAACAGAGTAACCGCTAACGCCGATTCACCGGCCGGATGATCTCCCTCCAAACCGATCCGGATGAATCCATTTCGAGGAAATCCCCTGACGGCGCATTCCATTGCGGGCATGCTACCCGACGAAACCTCCTTCCAACTCAAAATCATCCCCATCCTCCCGGGATGACCGGCTCGGCTTGCTACCGACCGGGCTTCCAAGCCCCCTGACACAGTCCACAGAGCATCCGCGCCTTCCCGGAAAGGATTCTCAGGGTTCTCCCTCGCTGAATCGACCCCCTCTCCAAGCGGCAACAACTGCCAACCCGACGGTCCCTGCTGCACCCAATCCCCCTTCGATCCACCCTCGCGGATCAAAAACACCGCCTGGCTCTTTCCCGAATCTCCAAAGGGCTCCGGTCGATCCGGTTGCCACATGACCGATTGGGTTCGGGCAGAATCCACAGCGATTCGGGAAGTCCGGTCAAAGGACAAGGGCATGCTTACATCCACATGACCCATCGAAGCCAGTTTCAGCCGATCACCCACCCGACGTCCACCCGTGAGGATGGCCCCCGCAACTGCTTTGGAGGACAGATTCCAAACCCGGATTGTCCCCAGATTCTCAACACCTGAATCAACCCGCATAACCAAACCCGAGGGGCTCCAACCTCCGGAGACGGTGTCCGGCAACAGCTCCATGACAACCGGGCTACCCTCCATCGCGAAACCGAATGTCGAAAAAGAGTCCGAGAGGGTTTGACCATCCGACGCAGTCCCTTCCGCTGAATCCGCTCCGCCCGCGGAACTCGTCCAGCCCGACGCATCCAGCCCACCATCGGGCTCAGGAGAGCCGGAGTTCACCTCCGACCCGATGGAATCACCGGCATTCCGGTGCCATCCCCCCCCCACGGAATCCCATGCAAAGGGTAGATCACCACGGGACTCTGGTGCAGACGAGGCGTAGGATTGGGACGCGCTCAAGACAGCGGAGCCCGATACCCCTTCCCACCCGTTCCGGGGTTCCGATGAACCGCCCGTTGGAAGCGCATCCATAGACTCACCGGACCCGCCATTTCCCCTGATGCGGATCTCCTTCACAAACCGGGACACGGCCGGAGGTAGTTGTTTGGCTTCGGGATCTGACAGGTGGAGCATCACCAGACCCACCGGACGGCTCGCATAGACCCGAAGGGAATCCATCAACACCTGCGCCTCATCCCTCCCCGATGAGGATGCGCTGGGTTCGGGAATGGAGAGCCAGAGGGAAAAATCCCGGTTTTTCACCCACTTTTTCAATCGCGCCCCCTCCCATACCGACCGCAGCCAATCGATATGAGCACCCGACACAGGGTTACCCCCTGCACAGGCAAACAGCACGGGGACATCCCCATACCAATACAGACCCGACATCAGCGCCAAATCCTGAGCCGGAGATGGATACAGGCTCATGGTAGCCACCCGCACCGCTGCCATTTCATCGCCAGCTGCCAGTCCCAATGCGACCGCTTTGACCACGGCAATCCAACCCGCCAGAGATTCCGAACCGCAGGAAACCGGCACCCGAATGATATAGGCATCCGTACGGCCCGCATTCTCCCACGCGAAGTCCTTCGCGTGGATATACACATGATCGAGGTTTTTATCTGGATCCCGGAAAGTCGATGCGTCGAGAACCACCGCTCCCTTGGTCTGCAAAATCCGCACACGGTCCAAAATGGCAAAGCCCGAATCTCCCATGCGGGAATCCACCACCAACCAATCCGGACGCCCAGGACCGGAGGGCGGAAAGAGCTCTGCTTCCAATTCCGCCGACAACGGTATGTCGATATACAAACCATACTCCATGGACCAGACATGAAATCCTGGCACCCCCGCCAACAGGACCCAAAGGCACGCCCAGCGGAAGAACTCATTCCGGACACTGGCCATCGTCACCAACATGGTTCATGCATCCCCAGCGGCTTAATTCAGGCTCAGCCCCATTCAGGAGCCGGACAGGAATCCCCGCACGGTGCATGTGCGACTTTGCCTGAGGGATGGTATAGGTTCCGAAATGAAAAATTGAAGCCGCCAATACGGCATCCGCCCCTCCGAGCGTTACCGCGTCCACCAAATGGTCCAGATTTCCGGCTCCTCCTGACGCAATAACCGGAACCTGCACCGCATCGCTCACCGCACGGTTCAATGCATTGTCATACCCATCCTTTGTACCATCACAATCCATGCTCGTGAGCAATATCTCGCCAGCGCCTCTGGCCACAACCTCCTTTGCCCAACTGACAACATCCCATTCCGTTGGATTGCGCCCACCATGGGTATAAACACGCCAACCTCCGGAAACCGCGTCCCGCTTTGCATCGATCGCCACTACGATGCATTGGTTTCCAAAACGCTCCGAAGCCTGATTGACCAATCCCGGATTCTGCACAGCGGACGTATTGAGACTCACCTTATCCGCTCCGGAATGGAGCATCGCCACAATATCATCCAAAGTCCGCAATCCCCCACCCACCGTCAAAGGCATAAAACACTCCGATGCCGTCCGCTCGACCACATCATGCATGATGCCACGGTTGTCACTAGATGCCGTGATATCAAGGAACACCAACTCATCCGCACCCTGTTCCTGATAAGCCTTCGCGATATCCACCGGATCACCGGCATCCCGCAGCTCCAGAAAACGGATCCCCTTTACCACCCTTCCGGCAGTGACATCGAGACAAGGAATAATACGTTTAGAAAGCATAGATTGAAAATTATGGTTGAAATACGTTCCGATAAAACTCTAAATTGCAACTTCTATTCAAGGGCATGCGGTAACGCTGATCCCGGAATCAGGTGAAACCTGAACCAGCCGGAACCCGAGATGGCACGGTAGCCAAGTGGTAAGGCCGGGCTCTGCAAAAGCCCTATGCGTCGGTTCGATTCCGACCCGTGCCTCCAATTTACCCAAAGACCAAGCTGCGTCATGACCGCCCCATCCTTCGATTGGATCCTCTCCGCAGAGTTCTGGGCCATGAGCACGCTACTGCTGATCTTCTTCGTGGGTTTCATCGCGACCATTCTTCCGGTCGCCCCCGGAAACCTGATTGTTCTGGGCGGCGTCATTCTGCACCGGCTCTGGGTACCCCATTGCTCGGTATCCTGGACCATCATCGGATTCATGACCGCACTCAGTGTGATGGCGATACTCGGAGACTATGTGCTGACATGGTGGGGCGCCAAACGATACGGAGCGTCGTGGAGAGGAAGCCTCGGCGCCCTTCTTGGCGCCATTTTTGCCATCTTCATCCCGCCACAGATCATTTCCATTCTCATCGCTCCATGGATCGGTGCCGTTCTATTCGAACTCATCGGAGGCCGGAGCTTTCCCGACTCCAAACGTGCGGGATGGGGATCCTTCCTGGGCAGTATGCTCGCAACCGCCTTTAAAATCGCAGTCTCCACCGCCATCATCATCGGGTTCTTCCTTGCCCGCTTCCCGACCCTCCCTGAAGCACAGCACATCGCGCTTCCGTAGCATTGCCGGGATATTCCCAATCACGACAGAGGGGACACCCGGAGGTTGCGGATCACCCGCAGATCACCCCATTCCGCCCCTTTCATCCGGGCGCTACCTGTCTTGCGTTGTTCCGGAAACCAGTCCCCGTGGTCTGTTTGGAGTTGTTTGAGGAACTCCGCACTGCCCAGAGCCATACCGTCCGTGAAATACCGTACCCGGCACCGCAGTGCCTCGGCCATCTCAAGCTTACCGCCTCGCTTCATGACCTGCTCAAGGCGCTCCGCACTCACCCGCCCACGGTCTTTTCCAACCACGCCCTTGCTGTAGTAGCCTTTTCCGAAAAGGCAGATCCGGTATGACCGGATCGTCTCCTTCCATTCCCTTCC
>JAFGAQ010000342.1 GCA_016933595.1 Opitutales bacterium
AGGCACCCATACATCAATCCAAACTGGACCAAGCCCAGCAACAGGTATCGCAAACGGATCCCCCAATCCCTGCCCCGGCCAAGAAAGGGCACGAAAACCAGTGAAGCCAAGCCCAGGCGGACAAACGCGAGCTCAACCGGGTCAATCCCCTGCAGGAAATGCTTGATGATCCCGAAGGAAAAGGCCCAAAGCAGCGTGGGGATCCATAGCCAGATCATGGTAAGGAGTGCGGGAGTATTGCCAAGCAACGTAAATATGTAGGTCCTGCGGATGAACGATCGCACTCGAATGAGCCAGACCCCGATCGCAGGAAGCGCATTCCGGTCAAGGCGCCATCCGACGGCCTCAAATCCGATCCCGCAGAAGTCCAGATAAAGACCATGGGCACACTCACTCCACCTCAAAAAGGAGATCGCCTTTCATCACCAGATCCTTGGGCTTGACATGGATCGTCCGAAGCTTGCCGGACTTGGGTGCGAGGATTTCATTCTCCATCTTCATGGCTTCCTGAATCAGAACCACCTGACCCTTTTCAACCGCCTGCCCTTCCTGAATCAGAAGGTGCACGATCTGTCCCGGCATCGCGGCCTCAACCTTTCCCGGAATCTCTTTTTTAGACGCATCGGGGCGGTAGCGGGTCGACTCGATCTTATCGATCTCGACCCGATAAGGAACCCCCTTCAGAACAACTTCTTCCGGAAATCCTTCAACACCCCGGGTGATGCTCACCCGGTAGACCTTGCGGTTGATCATAACCGTGCGCATGTCTCCGTTTGCATCGGTTTCGTCGATCAACACCTCGTATGCCTTCTTGTCAACGAGCACCGGTGACGCATGCGAGTAATCGTATTTCCCGTCAATATCGATGCTGTAGCGATGATCTCCCTGTTTGACCTGATACTTCATGTTAGCGCAAATATTCTCGTGTTCTGCCTGAACCCCTGATGGGCCATAATGATTCCGGTAAACCGACCCGTCACTTGGAGCGGGTGAACCACTCGGAGGCCATATCCCATATATTCGACCGGGAATGCGTCCTTGCCTGTTCCAAAATATGCTGTTTGCTCGCATCCCGCTGCAGCGACAACGCAGCTAGAATGCCCGCGATCTCTGAATCGGTGGGCGTGCGCACATTTTCAAAAATGCGATCCCGGGTTTCCTTGCTCATCAGCAACTGGCAATCGAAATCACCCCGCTTGAACTCAGGGAAACGCATCAAAGCCCGCATAAGGGGGACACTGGTCTTAACCCCGTCAATGTGAAGCGCATCCAAAGCGGACTGCATCTTGATAAGCGCTTTTTCACGGGTCCGCTCCCGCACCATCACCATTGCGATGATGGGATCGTAGAAAGTGGCAACCGTGTCGTTGGTGAAAACATTCGTGAGGCTGTAAACGCCATCTCCGTATGGCAGGTGCATGCGGGTGATCACCCCAGGAGACGGCACGAAGTTGCGTTCGGTATCTTCGGCCGAAACGAATACGCCCATGACAAACTTATCCGACTCGAGGTCGCTTTCGCGGAAGCTCAAGGGATTACCGGCGGCCAACGCGATCTGTTCGCGCAGCATATCAACCCCCGTGAGCAAGGCCGACACCCCGTGGGAGGGCTGCATGTAACTGTTGACTTCGATGAAATAGGCCTGATTTCCATCGTAAAGAAACTCCACCGATACAAAGCCTACCACTTGGAGCTGATCCATCAGCATGTGAACCGCTGACTTGAGCTTGCTCCGGAGCGAATCCGGCAAAAATGGGCTCGGGCTTTCGGTGATCAGCTTTTGGAAGCGGCGCTGGACCGTGCAGTCTCTCTCGGGAAACACAACGGTATTGCCATGCTTGTCGCGCGCCACCGGGAACTCGATATGCCTGGCCTTCGGGAAAAACCGCTCCAGGTATACCTGATGTGCATTGAACATGAAGCGTTCGCTCTGCGCGATCACGTTATGATAGCTGGCTTCGAGCTCGCCTTCCCGTTCGATCACGCGAATGCCGATCCCGCCATAGCCTTCGGTCGCCTTCATCACGAGCGGATAACCCACCGAGTTGGCGGCTTCGGCGAGCGATTCGACACTTCCGCAGGTCTCTGAACCTGGAAGAATGGGAATCCCCATCTTGCGGGCAAATTCTCGGATCTGCGGCTTGTTCGCAAGGTCGTATCCTTCGATATTGTCGGCCGAGATCAGTTTGATCCCCTTCTCATTCAGACGGTTCTTGAAGTCCGCGTTCTGCGAGAGAAACCCGTACCCGGGATGAACCGCATCCACCTTGAGCTTGGCCGCCAGATCAACGATCTGCTCGATGTCAAGGTAGGGGATTCCGGATGACTTCGGCTCCAACTCCCAAGCCTCGTCCGCGTTGCGGACTCCCGAGCTGTTCTTATCGTTGGGTGCGTAGACCGTGATGGCCTGACATCCAAGCTCTTTGGCGGCACGAACACAGTTGGCCTGAATGAGGCCCCTGTTGACGATGAGTACCTTTGAAAACATGGGTATTCCAGTAGTCGATTCGATGTTCAAAGCGGTATGTTACCGTGCTTCCTACGCGGAGTAATCTGACGTTTGTTGATGTGGGACCGGAGGTAGTTGATCACCACGTCACGGGTCTGATTGGGCTCAATCACATTGTCGATATATCCCAGCGATGCCGCCATCTGCGGGTTCGCAAACTTGTCGGTGTATTCCTGCTCCAGCTCCTTCGCGCGGATTTCCTTGTTTTCCGCCTCGGCGATCTCTTTGCGGAACACCACATTCACGGCGCCTTTCGGCCCCATTACAGCGATCTCCGACCCTGGCCAAGCGACGACCATGTCGGCGCCCAGGTGCTTCGAACACATGCAAATGTAGGCTCCACCATAAGCCTTGCGCATGATCACGGTCAATTTCGGCACAGTGGCTTCGCTGTATGCGTAGAGCAGCTTGGCCCCATGACGGATAATTCCATTATATTCCTGATCGGTTCCGGGAAGGAAGCCGGGGACATCGACCAAGGTAAGCAAGGGAATGTTGAAAGCATCGCAGAACCGCACAAAACGAGCCGCCTTGTCGGAAGCATCAACATCCAGACATCCTGCGAGTTGTTTCGGGTTGTTCGCCACTACGCCAACAGCAACGCCATCCATGCGCGCAAACCCGATTGTCACGTTTTGCGCAAACCCTTCCTGCAGCTCCAGAAAGCTGCCGGCGTCCACAAGGCGATCCACCACCCCAAAGATAGCATAGCCCTTGTTCGGATTCGACGGAACGTAGTCATCGAGTTCCATCGGGCTGAGCTGCGGCAATTTGGATGGGGTGCGGGTCGCAACGGAATCATTGTTCTCGGGCAAATAGGACAACAGAATCTTCACCCAATCCAAGGTCGACTCGTCATCTTTCCCTACATAGGTCGCCACACCCGAACGCTTCATGTGAACTTCACCCCCGCCAAGGGAGTCCATGGTCACATTCTCGCCAGTAACGGTCTTGATGACATCCGGGCCCGTGATGAACATGTAGGAAGTGTCCTCGACCATTGCCACGAAATCCATGATTCCTGGCGAATAAACCGCACCACCGGCGCAGGGGCCCATGATCACACTGATCTGGGGAATCACGCCCGATGCGAGCGTGTTGCGGAAGAAGATCTCTCCGTACCCGCACAAGGAACCAATCCCCTCCTGGATGCGGGCACCACCGGAATCGTTGAGCATCACGACGGGTGCTCCGTTGGTCAGGGCCATATCCATGATCTTGGCCACCTTCTTGCCATGCATCTCGCCAAGCGAGCCACCGAGCACCGTAAAATCCTGAGCCGCCATGTAGACGAGCTTGCCGTTGACGCGACCGAAACCGGTCACCACACCATCTCCGGAGACCCTTGATTTATCCAGCCCGAAATTCGAGTTGCGGTGTTCAATGAAGGCACCGACTTCCTCAAAGGTTCCGGCATCAAAAAAGTATTCGATGCGTTCCCAAACGGTGAGTTTCCCCTTCTCACGTTGGGCCTGCAAACGCTTCTCGCCTCCACCCATGCGGATCTCGGCTTTGCGCTGGCGCAGTTTCTCAATGCGTTCGTGATTCAGTGTGTCCTCGTTCAATGTCGTAGCGGGTTATAAAATGTATGCGAATACAACGGAAAGGGCCTGGAGTCGA
>JAFGAQ010000343.1 GCA_016933595.1 Opitutales bacterium
CCGCTCTAGGCTTGGCGGGTTGCATTTTTCCGTGTTAGCTCTCTTCCCATTCTATGCATGAGCAGCTGACAAACCGTTTTTCCGTTGTCCCCCGTCACATTGCCATTATCATGGACGGCAACGGTCGCTGGGCGAAGCAGCACGGTTTACCACGGATCGAAGGACACCGCAGGGGCGTGATCAATGTCGAAAGCATCCTTGAATGTGCTTCCGAGATCAATCTCGAGGTCCTCACCCTTTTTGCGTTCAGCAGCGAGAACTGGAATCGTCCCCGCGAAGAAGTCGATGCCCTGATGAACCTGCTTTCCGAGTTTCTGGCGAGCAAGGAGCCCCTTTTGCACAAAAACCGAGTCAAGCTCCGCACAATCGGGCGCAAACATGAGCTGCCCGAACGGGTTGTGGCACAGCTTGAACAGGTCGAATCCAGCACCGCACAGTATCCAAGGACACTGGTCCTGGCGCTGAACTACGGATCGAGAGTCGAGGTAGTCGATGCCGCCCGGAAGCTCATCGCCATGGTGCAAGCGGGCACGCTCGATCCGGCGAACCTTGACTGGGATAGCTTATCGCGCTGCTTATACACATCGGATTTGCCCGATCCAGACCTGGTCATCCGCACTTCGGGAGAGTCCAGACTGAGCAATTTCCTCCTCCTTCAGGCCGCCTACGCCGAGATCTACTACAGCCCGCTCAACTGGCCTGATTTTGATCGCAAAGCGTTTGCCGGCGCGCTTGAAAGTTTTCAGAAACGCGAACGCCGCTATGGCATGACCAGCGAGCAGATCGCCAAACGCCCCCTTCCCGCATGACCCAAAAACCCCAGAAAAAAGCAGGAGGAACCCGATGGGGGTTCCGCATCATCACATCGATTTCACTTATTGTAGGTATAGCCGCATTCCTGGCATTTTCGGGCTTGAAGGGAGGAGTTGCCCTCATTGCGGTCCTCTGCGCGCTGACCGCCCGCGACTTCATACGTATCACTGCCCCGAACACATCCCTGCTCATGTTTGGGCTCCTGTTGTCGGTTTGCGGCGCACTCCCTCCCATTCTCCACTTCGCGCTCGAATGGAGTGCGCTTGAACCGGACCCACTCCTTCCCTGGATTGACGGCATCCTCGTGTTCTTTCTGCTTTCCCAGGTCCTCACCCTCACCCGAAAAGGAAAAATTCCATCCTTCATCAAACGTCCAGAGTTCGCGGTATGGGGGATCACCCTGCCCTTCTGCAGTGTCATCCTCCAACTCGACATGCTGCTGGCACAGGGGTTCCCGCAAGGGACGGTGCTGCGCTGGTGCGTGATCGTTATCGGAGTTGCCAAGATCATGGATATGGGCGCCCTGCTCGTCGGTTCCCAAATAGGAAGGCACAAACTGGCGCCCAGCATCAGTCCGGGGAAAACCATTGAAGGAGCGATCGGCGGAGTCGTGATCGCATCCATTGCCGCTCTCGCATTCTTCACATTCTGGGATTATCCCGAACGCGCATTGGGCACCCATTCCCCGATCATCTGGACGATCAAAGTCATCGTTTCGGGCGCATGCATTGCGCTGATGGCAATGGTCGGAGACCTCTTCGAGTCATCCGTTAAGCGTTCATGCTCTGCCAAAGACTCCGGAGGGATTCTTCCCGGGATCGGAGGCATCTATGACTTGACCGACAGCTTGGTTGCTGCCTGTCCAACCGGGTATTTGCTTATCAAATACTTCATCCTCGGCTGACAAGCCCGCAGCAATCACGATAAAAACTGTCCGCGTTATTCCGATGAACCCTAAACGCCGCATTGTCATCCTGGGAGCAACCGGATCTATCGGAACCAACGCCCTTCGCGTCATCCGCGCCCACAGCGACCGGCTCGAACTGGTGGGCATCGCGAGCCGCTCACGGGTGGAAAACCTCGCCGCGATTGCGCATGAATTCAAGGTTAGGGACATCGCGGTCTTTGATCCCGGAACAGAGACCCCGGGTTCGCTTGCTTCGCGCTTTCCCGCAGGGTCAAGAATCCACACCGGAATGGATGGCCTGATCGAACTCGCTACACTCTCCAACGCCGACATGGTGCTCATTGCGGTGGTGGGGACCACCGCCCTCATGCCCTGCATCCATGCCATCCGATGCGGCAAATCCATCGCACTGGCATCCAAGGAAATCCTCGTGATGGCCGGAGAATTTATCCTGCCATTGATCCGGAAACACGAAAACCTACTGCTTCCGACCGACAGCGAACACAACGCGATCTTCCAGTGCATTCGCGGTGAACCCGCCCGGAATGTCCAGAAAATCCTCCTGACGGCATCCGGAGGCCCTTACTTACACACGCCTCTCGAATCTCTCGCATCGATTACTCCAGAGGAGGCGATCCGGCATCCCAAATGGAATATGGGGCCCAAAATCTCTCTGGATTCCGCGACAATGGCCAACAAGGGACTGGAGGTGATTGAGGCCCGATGGCTTTTCGACCTACGGCCCGACCAGATTGAAGTGGTAATCCATCCCCAGAGTATCGTCCACTCCATGGTACAGTGGGTGGATGGTTCGATTCTGGCTCAAATGTCGCCGCCGAACATGAGCTTCGCGATCCAGAATTGCCTGCTCTATCCGGATCGCGTCACCGGAATCGACCGTCCTCTCGATTTTTCAGCCGGCATAAACCTGGAATTTTTGCCTCCGGATCCGCATCGATTCCCATGCCTCAACCTGGCGATCGAGGCCCTGAAAGCGGGTGGAACCTCCCCAGCTGTATACAACGCAGCCAATGAAGTTGCGGTTTCGGCCTTTTTTGACTATAAGATTGCCTTCGACCGGATCCCGGCAGTAATCGCACATACGCTTGCGTCCGCGGATCGGGTCGCTCCACAATCCATCGAAGATATCATTCAAAGCGACACCGACGCACGCCGCATCAGTCAGCAATTCATCCATACATGATTCTAGCCAGTATAATGTCCACCCTCGCCAGCCTCCCATTCATGCTGGTAGCTATCTTTGCGTTGGGATTTTCGATTTTCATCCATGAACTCGGGCATTTCCTCGCAGCCCGCAAGCGGGGACTGAAAGTCACCCGTTTCTCCATCGGAATGGGGCCCAAAATGATGGGCTGGACCCGCGACGGGGTGGATTACCGGATTTCGTGGCTGCCACTCGGTGGATACGTCGCACTGCCCCAGCTTGCCGAAATGGGCCGGGTGGAGGGAGGAAACCCCAGTGATCAGGTCGATGAAAGCGAAGCGTTGCCCCCGATCAGTTTTGCGGACAAACTTATTGTCTCAGCGGCTGGCGCGTTCTTCAACTTTGTCTTTGCCTTCGCTCTGGCCTGTATTCTCTGGTGGACCGGCCAACCGACTTCCGAGGAGATGCTGACCAACCAGGTTGGATATGTGAGCCCTACCTTGAGTATTGATGGTGAAGCGGTTCCGGGACCGGCCCATCAGGCGGGACTTCGTCCGGGAGATCGCATCCTCAAAGTCGATCGAAGCGCGGTTTCAGGTTTCGGCGATATTCAGCAGGCAATCATGACCGGAATGGGGAGAACCAGCGATGATCAACCCAGTCTCTCGCTTGAGATCGAACGCAACGGCGAGACGCTTCAACTGACACTTGAACCTGTCCTCACCTACTACAACGTATCATCCCGTGATCCGGTTCGCACGATTGGCATCCAACCCGCACAAAACCTTGTCATTCACTCTGTGTCACCAGACTCGCCCGCCCAAAAGGCCGGACTTCTTCCCGGCGATCGACTGATGGAAGCCGATGGCACGCGATTGTTCCGGTTGCAGACTTTTGTGGACCTGCTCACCGCGCATCCAAACAAAACCACCGCGTTAACGGTCGAACGCGACGGAAGCCCCCACACGATCTTGCTTCAACCCGTCACCATCGCACTGACCCGACCCGTGCTGGAGTTCACGCTCCTGCGCAATCAACTCGAATCCCGCTTCACCGTCCGTCCCGAGTGGCCAACCACCCAAGAGCACCCCGATCTCAGCCCGGATGCGAAAGTGGCGCTCATCCTCCATCAGATTCGAAGCGACCACGCCGAGAGCCTCCGCGCCTTTCAACCGGAAGATCGCATCATCGCCGTCAACGGCAAGACCGTAAACTCGCTTTCCGAACTCACTTCGATGCTATCGACCTCCGAAGGACCGGTTGCCCAGATCACCATTGGCCGGAACGAATCCACCCAAACCCTTCCCCTGCTGTTTTCGTCCATCCAGCACCAGTCCATTCCGCCCCAGACCCAGCCCATGGTCGGTTTCGCCATCCAGGACGGTATCAGTATCACCCACATCCCCCCGCACACCCAGTTCGTCAAACAGATCGAGCTGACCTTTCGCATTCTCAAGGCATTGTTCCATCCAGGTTCCAATATCAGCGTGGGACATCTCAGCGGTCCGGTTGGCATTGTCCGGGTCCTGAGCGACCTGACCCAAGTTGATGTCCGACTGCTCCTCGCATTCCTGATCCTCATGAACGTGAACCTGGGCATCCTCAACCTGCTGCCGATTCCGGTTTTGGACGGGGGACATATCCTGTTCGCCATCATCGGCAGAATCCGCAGAAAACCTTTACCCCTGCGGATTGTAGCAAGTCTGCAGGCCACCTTCATGATCATGCTCTTCGGGCTGATCCTCTTTGTCATCGTGAAAGACAGCGTCAGATGGCACGGCGATGTGCGTGAGGAAAACGATTACGAACGCTACCGCAAGCTTGCGATCACGCCCCAGTTTCTGTCCGGACCCGAAGCAACAAAACCAGCATCCGATAGCGAACCGGCTTCCGTTGAATGAGGA
>JAFGAQ010000344.1 GCA_016933595.1 Opitutales bacterium
CCTGAGGTAACCCGACACCAATCCCGCATAGCGCGGATGATCCTTCGGCAAAACCGAGATCAACTCTGCCAGACCGGCTGCGACCCAGCCATTGCCCCTTCCCCAGAAATAGGGAATCCCCTCCCCATGATGGAAAAGCCCGTTGGGCTGTTGAAGCCGCTTGAGGTATGCTTCAATCTGCAAGGCAGCCCGATCCAGATACACCGGATCCCCGCTCGCCCGAAAGGCCTGCACTTGCAAACTCCCGATCATGTAGACATCGTCGATCCAATAGCGGGTCTGGCGCGTCATACCATCCGGAAGCGGATCCTCCCATTGCATATCGGCAAAACGCATACCCTCCTGAAGAAAGGCCCTATCGCCTGTGCGCATCGCCAACTCAAGCGGAAGGATGCCGTAGACGTTCGCATCAACATGGTTACGGGTGTTTTCAGGACCGTCCTTGTCCACATTCCTGAACCGCTTCGCCACCCGCTCAATCTCCGCATCCGCTCCGATCAGAGCGGCGAGCCGCACCACTCCGACTGCGGCGCATACCTCCGCATAGTGAATCGCCCGGCACTCCTCAGTGCGGTACATCATGAACGGCTCCTCCGCCGGATAGGCCGCTATCAAGCGGCGTCCGATTGACTCCGGACGCTTATCCGCTGGGAACGTGTCTCCCTCCGCCAGCGCAGGGAGTATCAGCAAGGCCCACAGACAACACGGAATGAGCTTCCAAACACGGGAATCGGATGTCGTTTTCATACTGTCTTGAGTGGCTATCTCGCCTGCTTCAGGGAAAACTGGAAAAGGTGGAACGCTCAGAAAACAATGCTATTCCCTCCTTTCATCCGGCTCCCTAGGTTTTCGAGACCTTGCCATCTTTCGAAAGCATGATCGCGATAGGCTGGGTTGTCTCGAAATTGGACAGGATGATAAGGATTACCACCGTTATCGGCACACACAGGAACGCTCCTGGAATCCCCCACATCGCACCCCAGAACGTCAGCGAAAAGAGGATAACCAAGGGACTCAGGTTGAGGGAATCGCCAGTCAAACGGGGTTCGAGGATGTTGCCGATCAGGATTTGCAAAGCCGTGATGCCGATCGCGACAATGAAGAATGGAGCCGTGAAATTGAACTGCATCAGCGCGAGCAGCGACGGGAAGAGGGTCGCCAAAATCGAACCCACGGAAGGGATGTAGTTCAACAAAAAGATCAGCAGCGCCCAGAAACTCGCGAATTCCAGCCCCACCCACGTCATGATCACGTAGCTGATCAGACCGGTCGCAACACTCGCAAGCGTCTTGATACCAAGGTAGAGCCGCACATCCGCTTGAATTCTCTTCACAATCCGCAACGCTTCGGCATTGCGCCCGGGTTCCGGGACCAAAGCATCCAGTTTACGCGTGAAGCTTTTCTGCTCAAGGAACAGAAAGATGAGGTAGATCGAAATCAGCCCGGCTTTTGCAGAGATCGACGTGATGCCCATCGCGACCTGCGACATCATGGTGCTCAAGTCCACATCCTTTACCAACACCGCAAGACTCTCCGGTGGTTCATAACCATTCAGCTCAAAGATCCGGGTCACGATCACACTCAGTTTATCACGATAGATCCGCGAACCGCTTGCGATGTTCTGAATGTTTTTGGAGATGATGTTGATGATGATCGAGCTACCACCAATGATCGATCCCAAAGCCAGAATAAAGGCAACCGCCTTGGGCATGTGGAATCCCTTTACCTGAAGGCTGTGGAAAAAATAACTCAGAATGTTGATCAGATACCAAAGGAACAGCGCATAGGCGAACGGAAGCAGCAGATCCTTTCCCACCCTGAGGATAAAGAACAGCAGGAAAACCGTTATAAGCCCCAGCGCGAATTTCAATCCCTTCATGCCCATAGGATCGTGCCCATATTCCGGGTGAAATCAACCATGATCCGCGCCGGGCCCAC
>JAFGAQ010000050.1 GCA_016933595.1 Opitutales bacterium
CTGCGCATTCTCTTGGGCTGGTCATGGACCTGGCTGGTGATTGCGGAACTCGTCGGGGTAAAGAGCGGGCTGACTGAGTTCATCGAAACTCAAGGACGCTGGCGCAATTTTGACCAGGTCTATCCTGTGATTATCCTGATCGGGTTGATCGGTTTCGGGAGCGACCAGTTTCTCTCAAGGCTATCCAAACGATTCTTCCCCTATTTGAACCCGGGTAAGCGTGAACCCGGAGTCGTGGAACGCCTGCAGAATTGGGCGAACGAGGGTCGGATTGATCCCATCGCGGAAAAGAGGATGAAAAAACCATGAGCCAGACCATTCAACTACCTGACTATCGCGAACAAAGCCCTAAGGTGCGGGACCGTTTCAGGGCCCTGAAGCAGCGTCCCGTCAAGTTGGAGGTGCGCGGTTTGTGCCGGGAGTTCGAGTCCGCTTCCGGAACCGTCAAGGCCCTGCACGATATTCACTTCAATGTATACCGGCGTGAGTTTCTGTCGATCATTGGTCCATCGGGATGTGGAAAATCGACGCTGATCCGGATTCTGTCCGGATTGGATGAACCCACTTCGGGAAGTGTGCTGCTCGATGGAAAAGAAGTCCGGGGTCCTGGGGCAGACCGGGGAATGGTGTTTCAGGGATACACGCTTTTCCCATGGCTCACCGTGAAAAAGAACGTGATGTTTGGCCTTGAGGTCAACGGAGGCTCGGGTTGTTCCGTTGAGCAGGACGCGTTGCAGTGGATCGAGCTTGTTGGTTTGTCGCACGCCAAGGATGCCTATCCCAATCAGCTTTCAGGTGGCATGAAACAACGGGTGGCGATTGCGCGCGCCTTGGCCAACCAGCCGAAGATTCTACTGATGGATGAACCTTTCGGAGCGTTGGACGCCCAGACCCGTGCACAGATGCAATCCTACCTGCTCCAGATCTGGCAGAATGTGGATGTGACGATTGTCTTTATCACCCACGACCTGGATGAAGCGGTGCTCCTGTCCGATCGGGTGGTCGTTCTGAAGGCCCACCCCGGAGAAGTGCAGGAGGTGATCGAAGTCCCGGTTCCCCATCCGCGGCATTTGGGTCAGTTGATCACACCGGAGTTTCTGTCGACGCGGAACCGCCTGGAGGAACTGATCCACCCGAAATCTAGTGGAGAGGAAAAACGGCTTCCGATTCCGCGTATGACCCAAGTGGGCGACGATGTTTTCTGAGGACCCCGCTCCGATTGAAATGGACACAGCAAAGAGAGGTAAAGGATGAAAGCAGATGCAGATATGAACTGTCGGTTGGCGAATCCGATCCATGAGGCCACGCTCCCAGGTGGAACGATGTGGTCCAAGGTCATTGGGCGTGGCAAGGTGCTTCGGCTCACCGACATCGAGGGTGGGGTCAATGTCTCCACTCTTTTCTACAACGCCTGTGAGAAGCAGGAACGGTACAACATGCCCGATACGCTGAAGGGACAGCATGTCTTCTTTCTTACGTTTCCGCTTTGCATCCACTCCGATATGGGACGGCTTTTCTGTTCGATTGTCGGGGATACAGCCGGTTGGCATGACACGGTTTGTGGCGTCAGCAATCGTGCAATGGTGGCATCCAAATACGGAACAAGGACTTATCAGGAGGCCCACAATGGGTTCTATCGGAATGGGCGGGATTGCTTTTTGATCGAGCTGGCCAAGTGGGGTTTGGGTGAGCGTGACCTTGTTCCGAACCTGAATTTTTTCAGCAAGGTCGTGGCGGACGATGAGGGCGGGCTACATTTCGATTCGGGTGCCGCCAAGGCCGGTTCTCACATCGATTTGCGCATGGAGATGGATACCCTAGTGATCCTCAATACGTGTCAGCATCCGCTGGATCCGAACCCGGAATACGCTCCCAAGCCGGTGAAACTTGAGGTTTTTCCCGCCGAGCCGCTTCGTCCGGATGATGCCTGCCTCCGGTCGCGCCCCGAAAACCTGAGGGCCTACCAGAATACCGTGATCTACAATACCCTGCGTTTCTGAACCTCCTAACGACCCGAGATATGAATGAAAGCATGTTAGATGAAAAGGATGCGGTTTTCTCCGAAGTGGTGAAGGCCGGTGATTACTGGGTGCATACGATCCGGAAAGGGCAAGTGCTGCGAATCGTGGACATGGAAGGGAATCAGGCTGCGGATACGCTGTTTTATGATGCCCATGATCCGCTCAATCGATACTCCGCGACCGATACCATTGTCGCGCAGAAAAAGCTCTACCTGACCAAAGGAACGAAGCTGATGTCGGTGCGTGGGGATGAGTTGCTGGAGATTGTGGCCGATACATGTGGCCGCCACGATACGCTCGGTGGTGCCTGTTCGAGGGAGAGCAACACCATGCGTTACTGTCATTCCAAGGAGCACATGCATGCCTGCCGCGACAGTTTTATTCAGGCCGTTCAGGCATGGAATCCGGCCATGGATAAGCGGGACATCACCTGCAATATCAATTTCTTCATGAACGTTCCGGTCACTCCCGATGGGCGATTGACTTTCGAGGACGGGATTTCCGCACCTGGGCGGTATGTGGAGATGCAGGCCCTGCGGGATGTTGTCTGCGTGGTATCGAACTGTCCGCAGCTGAACAACCCCTGCAATGCCTACAATCCAACTCC
>JAFGAQ010000345.1 GCA_016933595.1 Opitutales bacterium
AAAATGATAATTGACACCACTTCATGTCCCTCTATTGTATACACTTATCTTATTGTGGTGCAATAACTTAATTTATCAAACTGCCCTCATATCATTCATCCTTCGATGCGGGAGATGCTCCGCGAAGCGGAACTCAAACAGAAGCGGATCGTCGAAATCAAAGCGGAGGTGAAGCAGTCCTTCGCTCCCCAGATGGCCGAATCACACGGATTCTGGCATCGCTTCATGATCCAGCGCCGCATCCGGCAAGAGATCAAACGCCGAATCCGGGCCGAATTCAGTCCCTATACGCTACGATAACGCGACCCGAGGATTGCATCCCGGCGCAGGATACTCATAGTCCCACCGGATATGGGGAAAATTCTCGTAGGCTTGTCCGGTGGAGTGGACAGTGCGGTTGCGGCCCTGCTTCTCAGAAGGCAGGGATACGACATTGCAGGCGCCTACATCAAGACATGGTCCGATGAGGTGGATCCATTTTCCGATTGTCCGGGATCTGAGGACATTGCCTTTGCGAGGGGGGTCTGCGAGCGTTTGAATATCCCCTTCGAGATCGTCAATCTGGTCGACACCTACCAGGATCGCATCGTGCGCTACCTCATCGAAGGATACCGCGCCGGCACTACTCCGAATCCGGACGTCATGTGCAACCGGGAGATCAAATTCGGTGCCTTTCTGGACTATGCCAAATCCCACGGGTTTGATCAGGTGGCGACCGGCCACTATTGCCGGAAGATCCCTTCGGCTGACGGTTGGGAGTATATCGCCGAAGGACTGGACCCGAACAAGGATCAATCCTACTTCCTCGCGATGGTAACCCCCGCTCAACTGCCTTCGGTTGTGTTTCCAATCGGGCACCTGCTCAAACCCGAAGTCAGGAAAATGGCTCACGAGGCCGGCCTGCCAAACGCCGCGCGCAAAGACAGCCAGGGGATCTGTTTTCTGGGGAAGGTCAAAATCAACGATTTTCTGGCGAAATACATACCGGATGAACCAGGGCCGATCGTGAATCTCTCGGGCAAAGTGCTCGGTGAACACCGCGGCGTGCACCGCTACACCATCGGGCAACGCAAGGGCATTGGGATTCCCTCCAACACCGACAACAAAGCCTACGTAGTCATCGCCAAAGACTTGGAAAGCCACACCCTTATTGTGGCCTTCGACGAACCCACAACCGCCAGCCTTTACTATCCGGAGGTGCGGGTGCACGGCATCTCGCACATCACCCATCCGTTCATTGGGATGGACAACCTGAGCGTGAGGGTGCGCTACCGCGACCCGCGGGTGCCAATCAGCAGTATGGTGCCGGAGTCTGATGGAAGCCTCCGTGTGATATTTGAGTCACCGCAACGGGCACTCGCCACGGGCCAGATCATGGCCTTTTATCAGGATGATCGGCTCCTCGGCGGCGGGATCATGATCGCCGGATAGATTCCCGCGAACGCATCCGACCCGAAAACGATGCCCAGGAGACGGTGACGATCGAGCTCAACGGCATCAGAACGGCCGCAATCAGCGGACTCATCCAACCGGCCAGTGCCATCGATACCGCTGCGGCATTGTAGGTTAGGGTCAGGGCAAACAACTGCAGGAGCACGGACCTGCGAACCCGGGTCAACTCAAAGACCTCGCATACACCGTCTATTCCACGCCCGAGGAAATAATAGTCTGCCTGTCCTTCAAGCAGACCTTGCCCCAGAACCGGGGTCGCGCGGCAAAGTGCCCGCTCAAACGCCAGCGCATCATTGGCGCCATCCCCCACCATCAACGCCGGGCCAAAACCTTCCCGACTAATCCAGGCAGCTTTGGCTTCCGGGCTCATCTCCGCCAGTCCATGATCATCCGGGACCCCTAAGGAGCGGGTCATCGCCTCCACTTTGGACTGTTTGTCGCCGCTGAGCACCCAAACCCGATATCCTGCCCTGTTCAGCCGTTCAATGGCGGGGCGGGCATCTCTCCTCACGGATTCCTTAAAACGGAAGATCCCGAGCTCCTCATTCCCTCGCACAAATACAGTGTCCCTCGGGTTGCCTCCCAAGCCGGATCCGGCTCGCAGGCCAAGGTAAACATCCTGTCCCTGCCACCGCATCGAGATACCCGAACCGACGTGTTCCTCCATCGGGAGTTCATTATACCGTCGGGTCGACCAATGAGGCCATCTCGAGAGCATCTCCTGCCGGATGCTTTTCCCGACGGGATGGAGATTCCGATCCACAAGCATGAACAACAGCATCCGATCCGCTTCACTCCACCGATCCATGATCTCCGGATTCTCCCAGTCGAGCACCTCAAGCGTGAGGGTACCGGTTTTGTCAAAGACCACATCCCGGACTTTCTCCATGCGGTTCCACATGGAATGGGTGCGCACATACACCCCAAACTCCCGCAAACGCTGCACCACCCGATCATTCAGCCGGGGATAGGCCAAGCCGATCGCGCAGGGACAGGACACCACCATCACCGATACCGCCACCTGAACCCCGGTAACCCATTGCTGCTGAAATAGCCCCCATGCGATAAGCCCTCCAATCGCGATCAGCACCACCGAGACAATGTAAAGCTTAAGGATTTGTTCAATCGGCCCGTTCCGCACTACCGCACGTTGCCCGACCTCATACAAGGTCTTGAAAAGTGAATCCGACCAGGATTCCATGCTCTGCAAACGCACATCGCCACGTGTGAGCAACAGTGAGCCGGATGGCACCGATTCGCCTTCACGGAATACCTTCGGATCGGATTCTCCATTGATGAAATCCAGGCTGAACTCCGCCTCTTTTGAGAGCAATCTCGACCGCACCGGCACCCTTCGCCCTAAAGCCATCTTATACTCCGTCCCGGAAACCAATCGCCCCACCCGCATCATCGGATTCTCCGGCTCATCCGCCGTTCCTCCAGATGATTCCCCCGATGCGTGGAGCACTTCCACCTGCTCCAACGAAGGGTCCTTTCGGAAGGATTGGTTCTGGTTGCGCCCGGTCACCCACTCCTGAAACCAGCGACCCACCAGCATGAGCACCGTAAACACCGCCACAAAATCGAAATAGAACAAATCCGGACGACCCACCGCCCATCCAAACATCGATCCCATCCAAGCCACAATCAAGCCCAACGCGATCGGCAAATCCATGTGGAGTGTGCCCACCTTGAGCGCATTCCATGCACGCACAAAAAAATAGCTTCCACCATATGCCACACTGAAACTCGCCAAGACAGCCGCCAGCAAACGAAGCGTCGGCGCAAGTGGATCATCCGGACTCATCCCGAAATAGGACGGCAACACGGCCATCATCGTGTTCATCGCGAGAAATGAACAAACCCCGATCCTTTTGCCCAGGCGCCCTTCCCCGTCGGTGTCAGATCCTTCCCCCACCGCATCATCGATCGGAATCAATCCATATCCAAAACGCTGCATCTCCGACACAAAACCAACCAGCGGAAAAACCCTATGATCAGCCAGTATCCGAACGGTTCCCCTCTGCGGATCAATGTCGATACGCAACGCTCCCGGATAACGCGAAAACAACTTCTCCACCAGCCAAACACAGCCCACACACGAGATCCCCCTCAATCGCATATCCATCGAGGCGATTCCTCCTTCGGATCTGTCCGCTCTTGACCAGGCAGCCTCAAGATCACTGTAGTCCCGATCCTCGAAGGCATCCATCCCCACCGGCGGAACCGGACGATCCCTTAAAGCATAGTAGTGATCCAAGCCCTCCTGCCGGATCAGCTCATACACGTAGCGGCATCCATTACAGCAAAAACCGTCCCCGCTGCCATCCGGTGGCAACGGAGCCCCACAGTGCTTGCACCTTCTGTCCGATTC
>JAFGAQ010000346.1 GCA_016933595.1 Opitutales bacterium
ACCGCCCAGCAATTGACGCAACACCACCCGGGAGGCGATATACGCGCGGCGATCCCGCTCAAACACAAAGGATAAAGCCCTCCCACGCTCGGCCGTAGACATCATCCGATCCGCCATTTGATCCAGCTTCCGATCATGCACATCCGAATGCATCCCACTGGCAACCCAAACATGGACTCCACCATCATCCACCTGAAAAGAACGCTGCATCTCCTTTTGACAGCATCGATGTAGCCTGCTTTTTTGAATGTGTAAAGAGCGGGTGTCATTCCCGTCGCATCTTCACCGGGCAGAGGCGCCCCCGGAACCCGCCTTATGGCCCGCATTCCAATCCACAATCCGGCCGGACAATTGAATTGAATCCCTATGCAAGCGGAGAACACAGGCGTGGACAAGCATTGGTGGGAACGGTCTGACCTCCGCTATGAAGGAGGAAGCCTCCGTTTCGCGGGAATCGATCCCGGGGAGAAAGCCAATCAGGCGGGAACGCCCCTCTACCTCTACAGCATCGCCCGGATACGACACAACACCGGCCGGCTGATAGCGGCGCTGGAGATGACCGGAACCCGGCACAGGGTCCTCTATGCGATGAAGTCAAATCGCTTTGTCCCGATCCTCACAGCCATGGCGATGGACGGGATGGTCGGAATCGATGCGTGCTCGATCGGAGAACTCGCTTTGGCAACAAGCTGCGGATTTCCCAACCGGCAGGTATCGTTCACCGCCACCGGGCTGTCATTAGCCGAATGGGAACGCATTCTCGCCTACCCGGATGTCGCGGTCAACTGCGACTCCATCGGCGACATCCGCAAGGTAGCCGCGATCCATCCGGGCCGTTCGATCGGGATCCGCGTCAATCCGGAGATTGGAATCGGATACCGGCAAAACCCGCTCCTGGCCTACAGCGGAAGTGGCTCATTTTCGAAATTCGGCATCACCCCGGACGTGCTTCCGCAAGCAATCGGCCTTGCCCGTGAGCTTGGGCTTCGCGTCGAAGGGCTACACTGTCATTGTGGATGCGGCTATCTGGATGATCAATTGCCCGCATTCGACTCCATCGTGCAAACCATGAGCCGCCTCGCGAAGGATCTACCGGAACTCCGCTACCTGAACCTGGGAGGCGGACTCGGGATCCCCCTCAGTCCGGACGACAAACCACTTTCGCTCGACAAATGGGCCGGGATCGTCCGGAAACACTGCGCTGACGCTCCTTATGAGATCTGGATCGAACCCGGAGATTACCTCGTGAAGGACGCCGGACTGCTGGTGCTCGAAGTCACCAATGTGGAGGAGAAGTGCGGGCGACGGGTTGTCTGTGTCAATGGTGGATTCAATCTTCACCCGGAGCCGGTGTTCTACAAACTGCCGGTTCATCCGGTCCCCCTTTGCAACCCGGAGCAACTCCAGCGTTCCACCATCGCCGGGAACATCAATGAAGTCGCGGATCTCTGGTTTGAGAACATCGGCCTCCCAGACTACTCTCCGGGCGATCGCATCGCATTCCTGAACGCCGGTGGATACGGCGCTTCGATGAGCTCCAATCACTGCATGAGGGGACAGTTTCACGAGGCGCTGATTCCGGATCGGGATGGCGCAAACGGATGAGGCTTCCATTCGGGGACCAAGTTTCGAGCACAGCGTTATTCCCGCTTCATCCTGAGGGGAATCATCCGATCATAGGTTTGCACCATCCGCTTTTTCTTTGCTCTGATGTTCAAATACGAAGACCCATGACCCTTCCGGATTCCATCCCTTTTAACACTTCAGTTCAGGAAAGTCTCCATGGTCTGGGCCCCGGAGCCCTCATCGAAAAAGAGTTTGGCCATGACCCGGACATGCTGCGGACAGGCCTCAAACAATGGGGACAGGGTGAGCCAGCTCCGTATGTGGTGGGCGCGTTCTACTTCAGGGGCATCCGCTTCCGGATTGACGACCGGGCCTACATCACCGACCCCGAAGCCTCCTATCTGGTGGACACCGTCGCCGCATGCGCGATGCGTTTTCAAAACGAACACGGTCGGCCGCCCCGCATTGCGGAGTTCGGAACCGGCGCGGGAACCCTTTCATTGTCGCTGAAACTTGGGCACCCCGATTTCGTTCTGTCCGGATTGGATGTCGATCCGGCCGCACTTGAAGTGGCCCGGGATAACGCCCGGATGCTCAACCTTGATATCGATCTTTTCGAAAGCGACTACTTCTCCGGGTGGGGCGACAGACCCAGACCGGACATTCTGTTTGCAGATCCTCCCTGGGGATCCAGAACCGACCTGTATGGGGACGAGCGTGATGCCGCGTACTATGATCGCATGCCTGCGCGTTCCGCGTATCCAGTGGAAGGCGGACGGATCGGACTTCATCTCGGGATCCTGCGCCATCTGAAAAAGCTGAACTGGAATTGCCTTGTGATCATGAACCTAGGTGTGATTCCACCTCAGGTATTTGCAGAGCTTCTGCCCTTCTTCAAAGATCATTCGTTGTATCAACCCACGCCCGACATCCACATCCTGTGCGGCTTCCTTGGCTAGCAGCCCAAACTGGCCCATCACTCGCGACTCTTGTTCGAACCCATTTATTCCGTGAATCATCCACTCAACCAAAAGAATATCCAAGCGTGGGACCACCTATACGCCAAAACTGAAAAACCGGTATGGGGATCGCATACCATCCACTTCTTGCCCGAATGGGAACCAGCTCTTCGCTCGCTCGGACTCGAAGGAAAACCGATCCTTGAAGCCGGAGTTGGCGAAGGACGAAACCTTGGATTCATGCTGACTTTGGGAGGAAACCCGGTCCACGGCTGTGACGCTTCGCCCAGTGCGATCTCCAAGATCCCTGCCCACTATAAAGAGAACGTTCACCTCCACTGCTGCGAGCTCTCCAAAATCCCCCTTCCG
>JAFGAQ010000347.1 GCA_016933595.1 Opitutales bacterium
CACTCCCGATTGCGTAACCTGTTTGTTGGGAGCACGACTGTGGAGCTGATCCGCCGGTGTCGGATTCCAATCCTCACATTCCGTTGATTCGTGAGTGCCTGCTGAATGCGGAGCGCTTCGGTTTTTCTCTTTTGATTCAGTGGTATTGTGCTCGCCTGCCTCTCGTTGCACTGGATGGGGATCTCTATAAGTCAATGCTATGGTTCATTGACAATGTGAATAAAAAATCAAAATTCCCCATTCACTATTTTTGCAATTGTCCGATTTATAGATACATTCGATTTCGATAGGAAGCAGGCAGGGTTTCCTTCTTGCACCCTGTCCCTGTTCTTCTCCGCAGAAGTTTTGATCAAATCCTAAATCAAATATCACGATGAAGCATAAACTGTTGACTATTCCCCTGTTCGCGGGATTGGCGTTGCTGATCCCATCCATCCTCTCCGGGGTGCCCGCTCCCGGAGAATCCCAGTTTTTCGGGCTCGGAGACAATTACCGAGGCCAGCTTGGTCTGGGTGCTGTTGAGTATACTGAGACTCCCTTGCCGATTCCGGTGCCATCGGGAGACTACGTGGACCTTGTTTCGGCAGGGTATCGGCATACCCTTTTCGTGAATTCGGATGGCTGGATCTTTGGGATGGGCGGTAATGGCAGTGGGCAGCTTGGACTGGGCGATGAAACCGATCGCAATGTGCCGACCCTTATCCCGACAGAAGCGAGGATCCAGTTGGTGTCGGCAGGGATATTCTGTTCCTTGTTTGTTGACGAAAACGGAGCCCTTTGGGGAATGGGAGACAATAATGAAGGACAGTTGGGGATTCCTTCCCGATATGGCCAGAATATCCTGAGACCAGAGAAAATTGAGACCTCGGGAAAGGTGATCGCCGTTTCAGCGGGTTACTCTCATAGCCTTTTTGTGACTGAAGATGGTCAGATGTGGGGAATGGGTGAGTCTTGGGACGGCCAGTTGGGAACGAATGGTGGTACCTACACCCAACCCATAGCCATTCAAACCAGTCTTCCCGTTGTCTTTGTGAAGGTCGGATTGGCTGGATGCAGCTACTTCATTACGAACGATGGAACGTTGTGGGTGCTGGGAGGCACCCTTATGTTCGATTCCTATATGGCCTACTCCGATCCTTTACCCCGGGAGATGCGTAGTGATCCAGTGTCCGTTGCTCCACTTGAAATCGCACGTGATGTGGTGAGCTTTGCCAACCGATCCTTTGATCCATATGAAATTAAGTCGATGTCTGCCGATTCTGAAATCGATGATTCTCTGGTTACTATGGGCAAAGGTTATTCCATCGCCGGTTACTATATCAAAAGCAATGGAGAGTTGTGGACCTTTGTTCCAAATGTGGAGTATCCCTCGATCGATTTCTACATGCCCAGTTTTGCGCACACAAAAGTGACGGATAACGTCGTAATGGTGGATGGTTCTGGTGCTTCTGCTGCTTACATTGACGGGAACGGAACGCTTTGGTCCACTCCCATCCGAATGGTGTTTGAACCAGCACCGGTTCCGGTTGACGATGTGTTTGTTGAGCTCGCAGGCGGAGTGGACTCGGTAGCGGTCGGCTCTTATCATACGGTCTATACTCTCGGCCAGGAGATGCAGGACAGCGCGTCTTTCCTCACCACACCAGCCCACCGGAATGTTTGGGATCTGGATCCGGATGGAATCCTCAATTCAAATGCGGTTTTCTCCGTTGTGGGTCGGTTGCCTTGGAGACTATCCATTGATGGCAAGTGGCTGAAGGGATACATTCCCGCTCTTGGGATCTACCAATTCACGTTGGTTGGAACAGATGGGGTTAATACGGTGACCACCCGTTTGACGATCAAGGTGATCCCGCCTACCACAACACCACTGATCATGGGCGTGACGGTTAATGGAGGGGACTATCTGCCCGCCCATCTGATTGAGGAGCCAACGCATGGCGAGGCTGCGGTGACAGCTGAGATTCAAATGGAAGCCGTTGTGGGTCAACCGCTTGACTTGGTTTTTGACTGGGACCACATCAAGGGAAGTTACAGCTTTACGATCATCACCGGAGCGATTCCGTCCGGGATGGGACTGATCGGCTCGGAAGGCCGAATCACCGGCGTGCCGGACACAGCGGGTGAGTATCATTTCATGATCTCCGTGAAGGACTGGAGAGGGAGAGGATACCAGTGGATGAAGATCGTTGTCAGTGAGAGCTGATAGTTTGCATCATTGATCGACATGATTCCCCCGGTGGATTATCCACCGGGGGTTTTTTGTTGTTCCACTACAAGCTCAATCGTGAAGGCGTAGAGTGAAGGATCCCGACCTATGGATTCAGAATGAGGTTAAAGGGAAACAGGGATGGTTTTGGGGTCGTCAGTCATGGTGATCAATTGGAGGGGACCTTTGCGGACTTCTGGATGATGGGTGTAAGACATGGGGAGGGCAGATATTGCCTAGTCGGGTTTTAAAGCGGTTGGTGTCTGTTTGATGTTGTCAATAAGGCGCTCTATATAAGCGACTTGTGTGTTGTGTATCGGAGGATGGCATGTCATTTGCTTATTGTTCGGCATGATCGAAGGCATATTCAACCGCGAGAACTACGAGGCAGCCAAGCTGATGCTGGATGCGAGTGTTTTGCGGCACACCGCGATTGCTTCGAACATTGCCAATGTCGAGACCCCGGGATACAAGCGGGTCGATCTGGATCCGAAGTTTGAATCCCAGTTGGTTCGCTTGCTCCAGTCCGGTTCGCCTCAGGGATTGGATGGGGTCCAGCCTTCGCTTATGGTCGACAGCAAGAGCCCGTCGGTGAGGCCCGACGGCAACAACGTCAAGATCGACAGTGAGATGTTGTCGATGAATCGGAATGCAATGGAATTCGAGTTCCTTGCCCAATACATGAACCGTTCCTTTAAGCGGGTGAAAACGGCGATAAGCGGAACGGTTAGCAACGCCTGAACCCTAGGGAATTGAACATTATGGATCTGTTACCAGGAGCCAGTTTTTCAGCCGATGCGCTACATGCGGAGAAGCTTCGCATGGAGGTGATCGCTCAGAACATTGCAAACGTCCAAACCACCCGAACGGCCAGAGGCGAGCCCTATCGCCGGCAGCTGGTTTCGTTTGAATCGCACCTGGATCCGAAAATTGCCGGGGCGCACTCGGAATCGCATCTTGCGAAGAGTGTGAGGGTGGACGCGATAACCGAAGACCGGAGTCCCTTCAAGTCGGTATTCAACCCGGGGCATCCCCATGCGGATGCAAACGGGATGTTGAAGTTGCCCAATGTGGATTTGGCGATGGAAATGGTCGACCTCATCTCGTCTTCGCGCAGTTACGAAGCAAACCTGGCAGTCGTGAAGACTTCACGGCAACTTGCCAAGCAGGCACTTTCCATCAACGCATAGCCCTTAAGACTGAAAAGCCATGGCCGGAATCAGTGGAATCCAAACCTACAATCCCATGATGATGGGAATGAAGTATCCCATTAGCCTGCAGCGTGTGGGCGACAATCTCGATGCCCGGATGATGCAGGGCGTAGGGAAGATCGATGGGATGACCCCCGTCGTCGAGGGGGAGATAAGCAGTAAGGTGAGCTTCTCCTCACTTATCAGCGATCTGGTGAGTGAGGTGGATGCCAAGGATAAGGTATCGCAGTCGGAGGTTCGCAAGGTGCTGAGCGGAGAGGTGGACAGTCTACACCAGAGCATGATCGCGATGCAGGAGGCGGGAGTGGCCTTCTCCCTGATGGTGGAAGTGCGCAACAAGCTCATGGAATCGTATCAGCAGGTGATGCGGATGCAGGTGTAGTAAGATTTTTGTTTGGAGGATGGATGCTCAGAATACTGCGGGAGCGGGCAATGGATGGGAGAAACCGCAATACACACCAACGACCATTTGAATCGGATTATCATGGATAGGACTGAGAGAGGATCAACCGTATGAGAGATTTCCTGGAACAGATATCGCGTCTCTGGAAAGAACTGGGCATCAACCAGAAGGTATCGCTGTCGTTGGCTGTCCTGGGGGTTGTCGGCGTGGTGGTGGCGCTGCTTGTGTGGGCGAACCGGCCTCGCCTCCAGTTGCTGTATGGGGGGTTGAGTCCCAAGGAAATGGGAGAGGTCACTAAGGCGGTCGAGGGGCTGAGTGTGCCCTATGAGATCCGCAATGGCGGGGCGGCGATCTATGTTCGCGAGAAAGATGTTCACACCACGCGCATGAAGCTGGCCTCCGACGGGATTCCATCGGGCGGTGGCGTGGGTTACGAGATCTTTGACACCGGAAGCTTTGGGATCAGCAATTTCGTGCAGCGGACGAACTATATCCGGGCGCTGCAGGGTGAGCTTTCCAGGACCATTGACCAATTGGATGGAGTGCGTTCGTCCAAGGTGATGATCGTGAAACCGGAAAACGAGCTGCTGCTCAGCGGCCCGGTGAAGAAAGCCACCGCTTCGGTTTTCGTGGACACCGGAGGCCGTACTCTGGAGCTTGGGGCGGTGGATTCGATCCGGTCTCTGGTGGCGAATGCGGTCGAGGGGATGAGCGTCAATGATGTTGCCGTGGTGGATAACAGGGGCAATGTCTTATCTTCAGCCCTAAAGGAAGAGGGCCTGATGGGAATGACATCCAGTCAGATCAAGTATCGCAAGTCCTTGGAGGATTATTACACCAACAAGGTGGAAGGCATGCTTGAACGGGTTCTTGGCCATGGAAATGTGGTGGTGCGGGTATCGGTTGGCTTGGATATGGCGGCGCAGACAATGGTGGAGGAATCATTTGATCCCGAGAACCAGATTGCCCGCAAAGAGACGATAACCGAGAATGTGTCCTCCACACAGGAAACCCAGAAGGGCGGGGTTGCCGGAGAGGAGTCGAATGTTGCCGGTGGTACGGATCTTGCGGCAGATGGAGGTGTTGTGAGTTCCTCCCAGGAAACTCAGAAGATCCGGGATATCGCATATGAAATCAACCGCCGCAAGGTGGAGACCGTGAAATCGCCCGGCGGGGTGAACAGCCTGTCGGCGGCGGTGTTTTTGGCTCAGGTGTCGGCACCGGATGACAGTGGAGTCATGCAGCCGCAACCCAGGGGGCAGGAGCAGATGGATCGCATCCGCATGATGGTTGTCAACGCATTGGGTATCGAATCCACCAATGCCGAGGAATTGAACCGCAAGGTAACGGTTGAGGAGCTCCCGTTTACCGAAGTGAACACGATGGAAGCCGGGCCGGGCGGAATGAGGGATATGGACTCGTTGATTGATATCGGAAGAAACCTTCTCGGAATTGCGATTTCCCTGTTCATGCTTCTTGTATTCTTCAGGATGGTAAAGAAGTCTTCTGGAAGCACGGATCAGATCGAGCTGATGCTGCCTGACGATAACGGAGTCAGTCAGGCGAAGGATGTAACCCCGACAATTTCTCCCGAGTTGTTGAATGAACTGATCAAGCAGAGTCCGGACAAGATCAGCTCCGCTTTGAAGAACTGGGCCTTTCCGGAGAACTGATTAACGCGGACACAACCGAATGCTGAAGCGCTATGGATGCAATCCCGAACATTGAATATGACAAGCTGGGAAAGCTGCAGAAGCTGGCCCTTTTTCTCATTGTCATCGGGCCTGAGGCCGCATCGGAGATCCTCCGGAACTTCGAGGATCCGGATATTGAATTGCTGGTCAAGGAGATGTCATCCTTCGAGATCATTGACTACCGGATAAAAAAACGGGTCATTGAGGATTTTTACGGAATCGTGAGCCAGAGTTCGATCGCAACGCTCGGGGGCGCTTCATACGCGCAGAAAACCTTGGAGATGGCAAAGGGCGATTTTCGGGCATCCAGCATTCTGGGACGGGTGGCGCCGGTTGGGAGTTCGGTGCAGATCATTGAGGAAATCGCGGCTCTTGAACCCCGGCAGATCTTCAACCTGATCCGCAACGAGCAGTCTCAAACTATTGCATTCATCATTTCATATTTGCACATTTCCAAGGCATCGGCGCTTATCAAGATGCTGAGTTCGGAGATGCGCGAGGAGGTAGTGGAGCGGATCGGATCGATGGAGTCCACCGCCTTGGAATTGGTGAACAAGGTGGTGCGGACCCTGGCGCGCAACCTGGAATATGATGAAAAGCAAACATTCAACCAGAGTGGTGGGGTGCGTCGTGTCGCGGATCTTCTGAATTCCCTGGATAAGGATACGAGCAAGACACTTCTTGCCCGGTTGGAGGAGAAAAATCCCTCGATCGGAAACGCGGTGCGCAAGAAGATGTTCAGCTTCGAAGACTTGCTGCGCTTGCAGCCGAGCGATCTGCAGCGGGTTACCCGCGAAATCGACATGGGCGATCTCACGGTCGCACTCAAATCGACCAACCCGAACTTGCGCGAGGCGATTCTGGGTTCGATCTCGAAGCGGGCCGCAGAGACACTCAGAGAGGAAATGGAATTGCTCGGACCAGTGCGCCTCAGGGAGGTCGAAGCTGCTCAGGACAAGATCATCATGATCGTGCGCAAACTCGAGGAGGATGGCGAAATCACCATCGATCAGGAAGGAGCCGACCGTGTCCTGGTCTAAAAGGATTTCGCTGGACCGTCCTCTCCTGAAGGTGAGCTTGGGCCGTTTTGGTCCTCCGCCGGTTGAGAAAGATGAAGCTGAATCGATGGCGGATGAAGCCTACGCCAAGGGGCGGCAGGAGGCCACGGATGAACTGAATGAGTATATCCTGCACAACCGCAGGGAGGTGCATCAGCTCATCGGGCAGACGCTCGAGATCATGGACACCAAAATCGACCACTGTCTGCGCGAGATTATGCAGGGTATACCTGAATTGGTGGTTGGGATTTGCCGGCAGGTTTTTTCAAAGCTGGATCTCGATGGGGCAGTGGTTCGCGGGGTAGTGGATGACGTACTGCAAGATTTGCCTACCCAGCGGCACGGCGTAACCGTGTATCTGTGTCCACGGGATCTTGAATTGTTCAGGGGCTATGTGGACACCATGGACAAGGATTACCCGGCCATTGAGTTTATGGCGGATCCGAAGATGGAATCGGGGGATTGCCGGGTGGAGAGCCGATTTGGGGAGATTGATGCGCGGATCAGCACGAAGCTCCGTCATATTGAGGATCAGCTCAAGGCGTAAACAGTTGGTAGATCGGGAGGGATTTTTTTCAGATGGATTGGTCGGTACAGGAGCATTTTCGAAAGATGAATCAGCGGCTGGAGCGCTTCCAGCCGGTGGAAAAAGTCGGTCGTGTGATGGATGTCGCCGGCTTGGTGATTGAGAGCGAAGGGCCGGACGTGCCGATTGGTCAGATTTGTGAAGTCTCCTCGATGCGACATGGGAACGTCTTTGCGGCCGAAGTGGTGGGGTTTCGGGGGAATCGCGTATTGCTAATGCCCCTTCAGGATACTGAAGGTTTGCACCCGGGTTGTCAGGTGGTGGCCTCGCCTGCGGGAAACAGTATGCCGGTGGGGCGTCGGTTGCTCGGACGGATCGTGGATGGCCTTGGAAATCCGCTGGATGACAAAGGTCCGTTGAATGCGGAAATAGTTCCCTTTGGTGCTGCCAACCGGTTGAATCCGTTGAAGCGGCAACGCATTTTCAAGGCTTTTGAGACAGGCGTGAAGGCGGTTGACACTTTTGTTCCTGTCGGGGTCGGGCAACGGCTTGGCGTTTTTGCCGGCAGTGGCGTCGGGAAATCCACTCTTCTGGGAATGTTGGCGAGGGGTGGGGACTCGGATGTCAACGTGATTGCACTGGTCGGAGAACGTGGGCGCGAGCTGCGCGAATTTGTGGAGAAGGACCTTGGTCCAGAAGGCATGTCGAAGAGCGTGGTGGTGGTATCCACTTCGGATCAGCCGGCCACCATGCGGATACGGGCTGCCCGTTTTGCGATTCGTGTCGCGGAGCATTTCCGGGACTCCGGGCTCAATGTGTTGTTCCTTATGGACTCGGTGACCCGCCTTGCAATGGCTCAGCGCGAGATCGGTCTGGCCGTTGGAGAGCCGCCGGCGACCCGGGGGTATACGCCATCGGTGTTTTCCCTTCTACCCCGGTTGCTCGAACGTAGCGGTATGGGTGAGCAAGGATCCATTACAGCGTTCTACACCGTATTGGTCGAGGGGGATGACATGAATGAACCGGTGTCGGATGCGGTTCGCGGTATTTTGGATGGGCACCTGGTGTTGAGTCGATCGCTTGCCACTTCAAATCACTATCCTGCAATTGATGTTCTGGAGAGTATCAGCCGACTGGTGCGCGATATTTGTTCCGAGGATGAAGTGGGGCTGATCGGAGAGGCACGGGATTTGCTTGCATTGTATCGGAAGAATGAAGACCTCATCAACATCGGCGCCTATACGCCCCGCAGCAACCCCAGAATCGATAAGGCGATTTCCAAGTATGGACCGATCATGGAGTTTCTGCGCCAGATTCCCACGGACTCGGTTGAGCGATCCGAGGCCTTTAAGCGCCTGCGGGTCATTCTCAGGGGCAGTTGATCGTAAACCGGAGACATTTCAGGTATGAAACGATTCGACTTCAGATTGGAAAGTGTGCGAATCCTGCGGCAACGTGTTTTGAACGAGGCGGAGTCGAGTTATGGACGTGCCGTGAGGGATCGGCGTCGGGCTGAAACTGCTGTGGCGGAAGGCGATACCCGGTTGAAGGAGTTGAACGCCAAAATGACTCCGGTGTCGGGCGGGCGTTTTTCCCCGTCCACCCAATCCGCTTACGTTGAAGCCCTCCGTGAACACGACCGTAAGGTTCAGGGGTTGCGTACGGCGCTGACCCGTTCCCTGCAGTATGAGGCGAAATGCCGGAAGGCGTTTATCGCAGCAAAACGGGATCACGAGGCGTTGGTGAACCTGAAGGAACGTCAGCGGCATCAGCATTTCTATCGTCAGGATCAACTCGAACAACGGGAGATGGATGACATGTTCAATGCGCGCCGCCAGATCGAAATGACCGCAGCCACACTTGAGGCTGCCAAGGCTACATGGGAGGAAAGCGAAGCATCATGATGAGCGGTTTGAGAATGTGGGTTTGGATGGTTCTGGCGATGCTGCTTCACCTGGGTGGATATTTGGCCGCGCTGATGACCCATCCGTTTGAGATTCCATCCTCATTGTTTCCGGAGCCTGAGGAGCCGCCCCCAAGTATCGAAGACATTCTGGAAAACAAAACGCGGGATATCGATTGGTACCTCAAAACAACAGAGTTGGACCGTTTCGTGGAGGAGCTCAATGAGCGGCGCAAGGCTATTGAGATCAAGGAGTTGTCACTGCGGAATCTTGAAGCTCACATCGCGACGGAAAAAGAAGAGCTCAAATCGTTGAAGGAGGAAATTGAGCGCCGGCACGAACTGTTGAGCCAGCAAATCATCACTGTAAGGGCCAATGAAGCCGCGAATCTTCGGGTGTTGGCACAGAGTTATTCTGAGATGGATCCGGCTTCCACCGTCAGGATTTTTACCCACATGGAAAATGCTTTGGTGGTGAAAATTCTATCGCTGATGAAGCCGGAAATTGTGGCGGCGGTCTTTGGCGAAATGTCGAAGCCGGGGGATCGTCCTGAGAATCAGGCAATGATCCGGCGGGCCGCTATGCTCACGGAGCAACTGCGGTTGCACAACAAGGAAAGGCAATCTCAATGAACACAGAACAGTCGGGTGCTTCGGATCTTCGGATTCCCCTCTTGTCCATCCCATCCCCTTCGGCGTTTCGCCATTCCAGAGACAATTCAGGCGGATTGGAAGACTTCTCCAGCTGTTTGGATCGGTTTTCGGATGACAGGGGACGGGACCGGGCGGGTCAACCGTCCACGGTATCCGATGTGGAATCCGGGAGAACCTCCGCATCCGCTTCATCTGAAGAGATCGAAGACGATGACTCATGTGATTTCACGGAATTGACCGGGTCGGATGATCTCAATCTGTCCGGAACAGCATCCATTGAAGATGGCCCGGTGAATCCAAATGATGAAGCGCCTCTTCCGGTAACGGACACTCATCCCAGAGCCGGTGATCGTCTCCAGTCGGACGGATCAGAGGCCGTAATGCGAGCAAGCGCGAAGGATGCTCCCAAATTGGCGAAGGAAGCAGCGGGAAGCGACGCGAAGGCGTCGCCTGCGACGGTGGCTTCCGGAAAGGCGGGTGATGCGATGGTTGCGAGAGTGGCCATTCTGCCCTCCAATGCTGCGGGCCAACAGCTTCGGGCGGCGCCAGCAGTCGTCGCGGACGTTGGCAATAGGGTCGGAAAAGATCGGCCGATGCCTGGGCAAGGGGTAAAGCAGGTATTGCCGGGCGCGAATGCCGCCCGCGACGTTGAATCTCCCGCAGCGAAACCGCCGACGAAGCCGGTTGTTGGGCCTGCAAAGGAACCAAAAGCAATGGTGCTCACCGAGCAGAAAACGGTCTCCGTTCAAGCCGGTGGAGCAAGGGCGGTCGCGATTCAGGATCCAATCGAACAAAGCGCAACGACCCAGCCGATTGAGAGCGGAAAGCCTCCAGTATTGGTAAGCGCTGAAGCGGTGCCCGTCGCTTCATCCGGAAATCCGAAACCCCCGGCCCAAACCGGACCCAAGGGAAATATTCCGAATCTAGGCTCTGCATTATCGTCTGGCACTGCCCAAAAGGACGCTAAGGCGACCGGAGTTTCTGTCAACCTCCCGAATGGGGCGAAGCCTTCTGTTGTGGATGTGCATAGTGCCGGTAAAGGTTTGGAATTGGGCAAAAACCCGGAGATGAATGCAACTCCGGCAGAGGTTCTGTCAAAGGAAACAGGAGCACTTTTTCAGAGGGGGGATATCCGGGATGTCGGACAGAGTCACCCATCTGCTAAACAACCGTTATCGAACACATCGCGAAATGCCTTCGGCAATCCGCCTGAAGCAACGGCTCAATTTCTGAAGGAAACGCTTGCATCCGGATCAAAGCCGACTGCGGACGCGTCGGCAAATGCTGCCCAGTTGGTCGGAAAGAAGGTGGTGCCGGTTCCTGCTCCCGGAGCGGGTAATGGTCAAAGCCTTGTAAATGAGCCGATTGTCAAAGGATCGGATTTCAGGTGGATGCTGGATGGCACGCCGGATGCTCTGGAGTCTCCCAGTATGATGAGCACATCCAACCGAGACCTTTCGATTCCGATGAAGGGAAGCCTGTTTTCCCAGTCATCGCGTTTGGATGGATCGGATGCTTTCCTCGCTTCGAACCGGAGTGGTTGGTCAGGTGATTCGTCTTCCGGTCGCAACGAGGGAAATGAATCGGGTGGCTCTCATCCAGAGACAGGTTCGCAATCGCGGGACGCCTTGCCATCCGCCTATCGGGATGTGGCAAAAGGCGTGGCATCGGCCGAGTCGGCCGAAACCCGGAGTTCGATGGGATCGCAGGCAAGCGGAAACGCGGCTGAGCGTGCTGCCGCGTCCCAGGTATCGGTGCAGGTCGTGAATCAGATTGTTCAGCACCTTGAACGCATGCGTCAGGCCGAGAAGAACCATGTTCGGGTTGTTCTTAGCGATGATGGAGCGAATCGTTTGACGGCGGATATCCGGATGGTAGGTGGCCGGATTCAAGCTTCTTTTGAAGGAAATGCGGATGCGATGGCTCAGATCCGCAAAGAGTGGGAGATCATCCGCGATCATGCTCAGGAATTGGGTGTGGCCTTGGATGAGCCCGAGTACCTTTCTGATCCCTGGTCCGGTGAGGATTCGATCCTGTTCCCGGTTGCCGGCCCTTCAGGGGATGAGAATCCATCCGTGATCCAACACAACAATCAGTCAGTGAGACCGGTTTACAAGACTGCTGCAGCCGGGAGCAGCGGTCCGGTCCACCTCTACGCCTAACCGTCATGCCAAGTATACCCAACACAACCGATGCGTCGGCCAAACCGACCGCTTATGAGTTTTCCGAAAAGACGACCCGTGATGTCAAAAAAGTGCTGGGTCAGGAGGATTTTCTGAAGCTTCTGACCGTCCAGCTGCAGCATCAGGACCCGATGTCACCGATGAGTGATTTGGATTTCATCGCATCCATGAGCAGTTTTTCGTCACTGGAGGCGATGACGGATCTTTCGTCGAATTTTGAAACCTTTACATCCGGGCAAGGGGAGATGAACAGCAGCTCGCTTGAAGTGCTCACCCAACTTGCATCGAGCATGCAGAAATCCCAGGAGACCCAGGATATGCTGACCGCTCAGAGTTACCTGGGCAAGACCGTCACGATAGAGGATGAGGTTTACGGCAGTTTCGCCGGCGTCGTGGACCGGGTGGAGGTCGTGGAAAAGGTGGACGCCACCGGGAAGGCTTCGAGGCAAGTGGCTTTGGTGATTGAGGATGAGCTGTATCCGTTGAGCTCGGTCAGTGGAATCGAGGAGGCTCCGGAGGCCTACTCGTTTATCGGTAACGCGGTGTCGGCTGTGACCGATGCCCTGTTGGAATAGTTTTTATAGAGTGAACGAGGCGAAAATGCGGCAATAACAAGCTGAAACAAGATACTTAGAAGGAAAGGAATCATTATGGCACTATCAGGATCATTGGGAGCAGGCGTTGCGGCTCTGAAGAGTTTTTCGAAGGGGCTGGAAGTCATCGGTAATAATATCGCGAACTCAAGCACCGTTGGCTACAAGGGGCAGCGGATCGAATATGGGGAATCGTTCAACAACATTCTCCAACGTTCGTCCACCGCGGTGGGAGCGAGTTCCAGCGCGAGCCAGATCGGGTCGGGCGTCAATGTTGTGACGACCCAGGGACTTTTCAATCAGGGAACCTTGACCAATACGGGATTGGCAACCGATGTCGGGATATCGGGTGAAGGATACTTCCGGGTGGTGGATCCGAACGATGGCTCCACCTTTATCACGAGGGCCGGGAATTTCCGCGTGGATTCGCTCGGGTATCTGGTTACTCAAAGTGGCTTGCGGGTACAGGGGCTGACGGGTGGGACCGCGACCTTTATCGCAACTGGCACGCGGCTGGGCACGGGTGAGCAGGCCCCCGCCGTGGTGGTGGATCCGGTCAGTATTGTCGCTGGCGAGATCCAAAACACAATTTTGGTTCCCGCTGGCGGAGGTGGCTCCGGATATGATCCTGCGAATCCGCCGGAAATCACCATTCAGGGGGATGGGTTCGGCGCAAGGGCCACTGCAGTTGTCAATGCGGCGGGGGAAGTGACCGGAATAACGATCACAAATGGCGGGAGAGGCTACACCAGTGCCTCTATTATCATCGGGAAGCCTCCCGGCAGTGACATCGCTTTCTCGCTCCAGGAGCAGAACCTTCCCGATAACTACGGTGATGTCCGGATTTCCATGCCAGACCTGAATGTGGCCGATGGTATCCAATTCAATAACAACACCGACGATGCCCTGAATCCCGGAACGCCGTTTGCGAATGAGCTTTTGGTGGATCATTTTCCGGGGCTACAGTCCTTTGCCGTGAGTTCGACCGGAGATGTGCAGTTGTTGCTTGACAATGGCGACTTCTTCACGGTGGCCCAGATCCTGATGACCAATGTGGCAGATCCGCAGGCTTTGATACGGGAAGGGGACAACCTCTACTCAGGTGCCGCTGTGGCCGGTATTACGATTGAAAACGGAACCCCTGGGACAGCAGGATTGGGGACGCTTCAGCAAGGATCCCTGGAACTCTCCAATGTGGACATGACCGAAGAGTTCGCAGAGCTGATTTCGGTGCAAAGGGCGTTCCAGGCCGGTTCGAGAATCATCACAACGGCCGACACGATCCTTCAGGAAGTTATTAACTTGAAGCGGTGATTGAGTGATGCGATCGTCTGACACAGCCTCCCGGATGAATACCCTGCAATATGGGTTGGAATTTGGGAGCTGTGTCAGATGGTTGTGATTTTTCACGGGACAGCATAGATTGGTTGAAAGGACACTATGGCAAAGGAAAAAATGGAAGAGATCACGCCGAATGCGGCTCCGGCTGAATCCGGCAAGTCTGGTGGCGGCATGATGCCTGCGATTGTGGTTTTGGTGCTGATGCCGGTGATTTCCTTTGCGATAACCAAGTTCGTGTTCATCCCGCAGATTCAGTCGGCTGTGGTGGATGCCGCTCATCAAGTGGCTTCAGCGGATGGCAGCGGACACGCTGCCGCAGGTGCAGCGACTGGTGGGCACTCGGCTCCAGCGGCGGACAGTCATGGGGCGGCAGCTGCCGGATCCCATGGAGGTGGCGGGCATGGAGGTGCGGCGGAATCAGCAGGTGCGGCGTCATCGAACACCTATCCCTTTGAAAACATTGTTGCGAACCTGTCCGGAACATCGATCAACCGATATGTGAAGGTCAGTTTTATCGTGGAAGGAAGCCGCCCGGATTTCAGTGTATTGGCTGAGGCAAACCGGGTGAAGATGATTGATGCGACGCTGGGAGTGTTATCTTCCCTTACCTCCGCAGACCTTCAAAACCCCGGGATAAAAAATACGGTCCGCAGCAAGCTCATCGCGGCCTACGACACCGTCCTGAAGGAACGGGTGGTCACCGGGCTGTATTTTTCGGAGTTTGTGGTTCAGTAGCACACGAAGAAACCGGCAGAAGTCTGGAAACCTTGGAAGGACGATACCATGGCCGCAAAGAAAGACGACGATTTTGATATCAACGAAATACTGAGCCAGAGCAGTATCGATGCGTTGTTGGCAGAGGCTGCCTCGAGCGAGCAGAACTACGTGTATTCGTGGGAAGGCAAGCGGATCGAGACCAAGCCGAACCTTTTTATCGAGAACTACGATTTCCGGAACCCGATTTTTCTCACGGAGTATGAGCTGCGGCATGTCCGTATCAGCCACGAGGAATTCATCCGCTACCTTAGTGCGCGTTTGTCGATGTATCTCAAGATGGATGTCTCGATCAAGATGTCCCAGTTGACGACGACCCCTTATTCCCAGTTTGTTGAGTCCATTCCGAATCCGACCTACATTACCATGTTCAAGGTCTCCCCGTTGAATGGAATCGGGATTCTTGCCACCAATCCACGCCTGGCGATGACGATCGTGGACCGTATGTTGGGGGGCAAGGGGCATTCGGTTAAGGATGAGCGTTACCTGACCGAGATTGAGATGACGATGGTGGACGAAATCACCATGATCATTCTCAACGAGTGGTGCACGCAGTGGAAAGATGCTCCGGAGATGAATCCGACCATGATCGGGAAGGAAAACAATGGACGCTTCCTCCAGACGAGTCCTCATGATGCGATCATGCTGGTGTTGAGCATGGAATGCATGTTGGGTGACTGTTCCGAAAGTATGCTGATGGGGATTCCCTATTACTCGATTGAGGATCTCATCAAGCGGATGGAGGACAAGAACAAGCAGAATACCAACCAGGGTTCGATGCTTTCGCGTGAGGCCCGTTGGTTTGACAGTTTCAACCAGATAGGCGTAAAGGTTTCAGCTGAATGGACGCTTCCTCCGATAACGGTCGCTGAGGTTCTGTCGCTCAAAGAGGGCGACCTCATTGAGCTGGAGCCGGATATCCTGCACCGGACGGAGATCAAGTGTGAGGGAAAACAGAAGTTCTGGGGCGAAATCGGCGTCGAGGATGGGAATGTGGCGGTGCGGCTGGCCAAAGCCTTGTAAATGGAGTTTCGACAGGAGTGAATCGATCAGAAAGCATAGGTGGATTATGAATCAGGAAAACCTCAACATGATCATGGACGTGAAGGTGCAGTTGAGCGTGAAGCTCGGATCCTGCTTTCTTCCGATGCGCGAACTTATGGAGTTGACACCGGGAACGGTGTTGCAGCTCAAGCAACAGGCGACGGATCCGGTCGGCTTGTATGTCAACGAGAAGTTGGTGGGCTACGGTGAAGTGGTGGTGGTGGAAGACAATTTCGGGATCAAAGTCACGCAGATTGTTACAGAGAATCACGATGAATCTTAGTTCCATCGATTTGACCATGATGTTTTCCCTTTCTTTGAAGGCTTGGCGGTGGGTGGGTTTGTGGGCCTTGGTCTTCGTGTGCGCGCTGTCTGACCCACTCGATGCGAATCCGGAGTTGGCGGAGTTTATCGCGGACCCTGGTGTTGTCGTTGTTGAGCCGGAGGGGAATCCGGTGAAGGCCGACCCGGTGCCTATAACGGAGCCGAAAACGATCGTTCCACGCGAGGTGGGTGAGGACTATTTCGTGCCGGGTGCCGGACGTCAGATGTCGATGACGCGTTCGATCTACCTCATTTTGGTCGTTATTGTCGGAATGGCGGTGTTCGGTTATCTTGCAAAACGGGGAAAATTGCCGATCAAGGGTTTGTCCGACGGTGGAGCACTGCGCATCAAGGAGACCCGGATGCTGGGGAACAAACAGTTTCTGGTCGTTGTTGAGCATCAGGATCGCAAGATGTTATTGGGAGTTGGGCCAGGTTTTATTTCGTATTTGTGTCCTTTGTCCGGCTCGGATGAAGGAAACGGAGGTATGCCGGGTTTCGAGGCATCGCTGGCTCAGCATATTGGAG
>JAFGAQ010000348.1 GCA_016933595.1 Opitutales bacterium
AGCATGCGATCCAAAGATTCGGACCGGAAACGCTCCGCACTCGGATCACCCTCCTTGGACTCCATCCGGCGCCGCAATTCGAGAAGATCGGCCGCACGCCGGCGCAGAGCATCAAAGCGCTCCCGGTCCCTCTGAGTGAGGAAGCTCAAAAAGCGGTTCACATCAACGGGACTCGCTGGGATTTGAGATGCGGACTTCTGCATGATTCCGGCCTTCAGGACGTTTTGAAAGCGGGGCTGGGTTCCGAGAAAAAACAGGTAGACCAGCTCACCGGCCATCACCACCGGCAAGAAGCGGTCCATATTTCCACTCAAAACCGACAGGGTAAAAGCGGAACCAAGTGCCAAGAGGTGCCAATGCCACATAAAAGCCCGTTTCATCATCGAGCCCAGTCCGTCATCTGATGATCCGGATCCCATATCGATCAATCGCCCTTCCCTTCGACGGCTTTTTCCTCGAGACGTCCAAGCATACCGCGCACCTCCCGAACCGATTCAAGAAACACGGGTTCACTCTGCATCTCTTCAGCCGGACGGTCCGGAGGAGCCACCACCAATTGATGAGCCACGGTCCCGGGCGACGCACTGAAAATGAAAACCCGGTCTCCCAGATATACCGCCTCGGGAACATCATGCGTGATGAAGAAAACGGTCGCTTCAAGCTCGCGCCAAAGCGATACCAACAAATCCTGCATGCGGTGGCGGGTGGTCGGATCCAGTGCCCCGAACGGCTCATCCATGAGGATGATGCGCGGGTGCATAATGAGGGTGCGGGCGATTGCCACACGCTGTTGCATACCACCACTGAGCTGGTGAGGATACTTACCGGCGTCCCGCACCGGATCGAGCCCAACCTTGCCGATCCATTCCTTTGCCCGCTCGATGCGCTCCTTCTCGGAAACACCCGCACACTCAAGCCCGAAGGCCACATTACGCAACACCGTCAGGTGCGGAAAATTCGCATAGTCCTGAAACACGAATCCACGGTCCGGTCCGGGTTTCACAACCGGCTTTCCATGAACCAACACGGTCCCCGATGTGGCGGGATAGTGAGGAGCCAAGCCGGCAATCAGCCGCAACACCGTGCTCTTCCCGCATCCACTCGGCCCCAGGATTCCGATGAACTCCCCGATCCCCGGCAAATCCTCGACCGCAAATGTCACATCCTTGACGGCTGTGAACGCATTGGAAGTGCCAACGCCGAAGGTCTTGGTCACATTTTTGAAATCAACAACCAGCGGCAATCCCGCCTCCACCGGTTGAGCCTCGGGGAGCTTCAACTCACAAGGCTTATCAGAAGCTGACAATTCAGGTTTCGGCATGCTTCAAATAGGGAAAAATGTGACGCTGCATGTATAGGATACCCCGATCGATCGCCCATGCGAGCAAACTGATGATGATGAGGCAAAGGTAGATATGTTCACGCGGCCCCTGTCGCTGGCTGATGATGATGATCGATCCCAAGCCGTGCCGGGCATTGATCACCTCGGCCAGCATGATGTAACCGAATGCCAGACCAAAGATCAGGCGCAGGCTGTTGACGATATCCGGAAGCGCGAGCGGGAAGATCACTTTGCCGAGCATCTGGTGACCGGTGATCGGAAACCACAGGACCCAACCGCAAACAAAACCAAGCACCACCCGACCCCAGAAACCAACGGACATCAGCTCCATCAGGAACGTACGGGTGATATCCTCCCGCATCCAGAACCACCCGATCGCAATCACCAACCCGTAGATCAACCCGACCAGAGAGGCCTGAGTCGCCCCCCGTTTCGCCGATCCATGCACCCCGAGCGTGTAGGCGGTATCGAGGTAGCGGTCGGAAACCGCATGGACGGAGTTGATCGCGTCAAAGAGCACAAAGGCCACCGAAGCCAGGAAGATGAACATGACCTTCTGCACTTCCCCGAGTCCAAACCAGATCAGGGTAAGCGGGATCAAGGCCGCAATCGGGACATTACGCCCGAAGATGGTGAGCGGCTTGATCATTGCGTGAAAGAAGGGATAGCTCCCCGCAATCACTCCAAGCGGCACACCGACCGCAGCCGCCACCGTAAATCCACCGAGCACACGCGCCAGCGATGTCAATGCACTCACCGACAACTGACGGTCAAACCACAGGCTGTGGAAGGACCGGATCGTGTCGCCGGGACTCGGCAAGGTGTAGGCATCCACAATCCTCGCATCTCCTTGCCCACGGGTCAGAAACCACCACAGCAACAGCACCAGACCCAGACCGGATACCCCGTAGAGGACCCGGGCCAGTTTTCCGGGCTGGCGGCGGATGATGAACACCCGACGCAACGTATCCGACATACCAGGCTTGGCCGGTGAAAGAGTCGGTTTGCTCTCACCGGCGGGTTTCTCATTCGGTTCGGCAGGCATGGGAATTGGCTGGCTCAGGCAAGTTCAGTATTCGCGAAAGTATCCTTCATCCCTCCCGGGCAATCACTCGGGACTCTCCAGCGCGATCACCTTGATCTCGACCCGGCGGTTCTTCGCGTGGTTGTTCGGATCGTCGGGATCAAAGGGACGATCCCAGCCCATGCCGACCGTGCTGAATTGATTCGGGTTGAAATCCGGGAATTTATTGAGGAGCTCAGTCTTCACGGCCGCCGCACGGTTGCTCGACAGATCCTTCACCAACTGGGGACTGACCTGCCCCTTCATGCTTCCGTCCCCATGACCTTCCACCACGATACTCGCGGCACCATACTGGGCGGCGAGCTTGCCGACCTCCTCAAGCACGATATCCACATTCGGTTCATAGGGCCGCACAACTTCCTTGCCGTTCTCGATGACGGTAACGGTTCTGCGCAGATCCCACGAATTCGGGAAGAAATGGAGGGTTACCACCTTGGTCAGGATTTCCGATCCTTCCGCCTGAATCGACCGGACTGTCCGGGGCGCAAAATTGACCTGATACTCATTCCGGCTCGAGCGGTAGGGCTCCTCGTTTGCCAGTTTCTGAATGATCGAGAAATCCATGACCTGATCAAACGGAACCTGCTGAGTGATCCGGTTCATCTTGCGGTAGAGCAGGTATGCGGTGTTCCAGGTGCGCTCAAAATTGGCGGGATTGTTCTGATTCATGAAGAAATCCCGGTTTTCCGCATAGTTGGTCGAATGCGCATCCCCGAGCATCGCGTAGGTCTCCGACTCGGGAATACTGTAGAGTCCGGCCATCAGGGATGCTGCTTTGCGGCGACCTTCTTCGGTCTTCATCGCTTCCATGCCTTCGAAAATCCCACGAACCAACCCTTCGCAGATGTCCGGATGGTCACGCGCAAAATCCGCCCGGGCAAACCACACGTCCGCGATCAGCTTATTGGCTGTGACGGTGCTCACCAGGAGGTGGTTGCTCTCGATCTCACTCAGGTTATAAATGTCGGGCGCCCAAGAGACGCAGCCCGCGATCGACTTATCGCTGTTAAACGCGGCCGCCGCCTGGAAGGCATCTTCAGTGTAGATAAAGTCCACTTCCGCTGGCTGCACTCCCCCATTCACAAGTGCGTTGAGCAGGAAATACTCAGAAGGCGAATTCTGGGCGAGCACCACCTTCTTGCCGCGAAGATCCGTTACGGTGGGATTACGCGGATCACGGGCGGCACTGCGCCTTATCACGATCCCGTCTCCCCCATTTGAAAAGTCCACCTGCTGGTAAATCCGGGGCATGATCCGCTCATCCTTGCGGAATTCGTCCATGAACAAAGGCACCATATCCAAAGTGGCCCAGCCGATGTGCACCTTGCCCGACGCATACGCATCACGCATCGACACCGGATTGTCGATTAACACAAGCTCGACTTGAAACGGCTCGCCGGAAGGGGTCGTCCACTGCTTTCCGGCTAATCCGCCTTCGTTCTGCAAGATAATCGGAGCCCATCCGGCCCATACGTTGAGCGCAAACTTGACTGTACGGTTTACCATCGGCTCGTAAGCACTGGTCTGGGTGATCGGAGGCAGCTTGTCACTCGGCAGGAATTTGTATTCCTTGACCGTGGTCGGCACATTCGCGTCCGCCGCTTCGATGCCCTTCGTATCCTTCAGCTCATCCTGCGTGATCATCGCGGGTCCGGTTTGGCTGGACGTCGGAAAAAGGGTATCACGGAACCCATAGGCCAACAGCCCACAGATCACGAGGGTCACCACAAAATAGAAAAACGGCTTGGGTCTGGGTCGGTCACTCATGGCAGCATTTCGGTAGTCATCGTCGATAGGGAAAACCTCGGCCGTACGCCTCGGCTCGTGAAACCCGCATTTCTCCGGCCGACAGATTCCGGAATCAGGGCACGCGAAACATGCAACAGCTTATCCAATGTTTGCAGGAAAAAACGGGTTCACAGATACAGCCGTCAATTATCAGCCAACCCTGCACTGCGTCAAGCCCATCCTTCGTACAAACCGAAGGCTCCCCTGCTTCAGACCGCTTCGTAGACCCAGCGACTGCCGGCCGCACACATCCTCACCACCTTTGGAAGCGCCACCGCCATATCGATCCGGGCCTGATACCCCGTGCAATGACACGGATAAAGCTCCTGCATCCCTTCTTCACGGAACGCTTTCAAGGTGCGCTCCATACGTTCGGCACTCGCCAACTCAAGGTGCATGCCACCCATCACCACTCGCACCGGACGCCCCCCGGTCTGGTGCCGGATATGCGCGATCGTATTCAGAACGCCAGCGTGCGCACACCCCAAAATGATCACCAACCCTTCCGGGGAATCAAAATACAGAGCGGTGTCATCCACAATCGGATCCGGAACCGTCGCTTCCGGGTCGAGGTAGAATGCCCCGCCGGTATCCTCAAACTCATAACGATGCGTGACTTCACCACAGATGTGAATCCCCGGCACCGGTTCTCCGCCATTGGTGGCGTCGCGGAAGCGGCTGCCCATGCGCTCGCGGCCCTTCTCATGGAGGAATGGAACACTGATGCAACGGACCTTTCCGGGGATATTTGCCGAATACTTCTTTTCGAAAGCCGCAGGGTGCACCCAGATCGGACACGACTTGCAGTCATTTGCAACCACCGCATCCAGTGCACCAACGTGATCGTAGTGCCCGTGGCTCAATACAATCGCATCCGCTTTGGACAAGTCGATGCCCAACACCTTGGCATTGTGCCGGAGCGCCATTCCCTGACCCGTGTCAAAAAGAAGGCTTTGGTCACCAGCCGTGATCCACCATGCCAAGCCATGCTCCCCGATGATACCTTGCCCGCGCGCGGTGTTTTCAACCAAAAGCGTAATCGATACTTTCATCCAGATTCCCTTCCTTGTTTGTTAGATTTGAACCGGGGCACTCACCCGGTCGCCCGGATTGCGCCAGCATACAAAAGAACCCATTCCAACGGGACACCCGGTCCTTTCGCCAAGAAAATGGATCACCTGAGTGCACTTCACCACAAAATGAAAAAACACATCTGACTCCGAGCTGAGCGCCTCAAAGTTCGCCTGCCCTTTAGCGATGACAAGATCCTGTGCCTGCAGCCGCTTCCATGTCGCGTGGTAACGGTTCTTTTGCCCGCGCTCCTCAGGCCAAAAGGCCACAAGCTCCGCATTTTTCACCCGATCCAGCCCGGCATGTCTGGCGTCCTCGAGCGTCGCATCGTTGAGAAACGGGCGGTCCCTTACCGCGATCAGAATCGAATCGAGATGGTAGGTTTCCTGAACCCACTCCAACCAATACCGGTCAAAAACCACCTCGCCGGCATTGTCGGTTAGAATGGCAAGGCTACGGGCCGCTCCCAGCTTGTTGCGCAAATCCTCAAGATGGTGGCCTTCAACAAAGGGGGCCGATACCACCCGCTTCATGAGAAGCTCGGGATCCGTATCCCCGTATACCCCATAGTCAATCAGATTGCCCGCCAGGCTGCAACGGAGCATGTATTCAAACAAATCCGGTGCCCGCGAGGCACCTCTCACCAAACGCGGGATCAACTCCTCAACCAGTTGATTCGAGCGGGTTTTGATGTCGGCATAGATGTCATCACAGCTCGTCACTTCACGGATGATCTGCTGAATGCGCTCGGCGACTTCAATCGGAGACTCTTCGCGACCAACAGCCAACAAAGTCCCCTGCACGCCCTGGACCGCTTTCTCGATCGATGCGTCATCCATTCCGGACATCCTCAAAGTCCGGATCGCTTGGCTCAGGAAGCAGGGCAGGCACTCGAGTTGGGTTTGCATGGGAAGGTAAATCCGGGGTTGAATCAGGGAACAATCGATGCGGGCTCGGCAATAACCTCACCGTGCAGCATCGATTCCGTCAAATTGTTTGTCGCATCCGGAGCAATCGAACCCGCTGCGAACCGGCTCATGAATTTGGCACTGGCTTTTACCATAAGCGTTGATCCCTGGATAATCGATGCCTGCATCTCAAACAACGGGGGATTCGCCGAAACCAGACTGGCGGATAGGGTGACGGCAACATCCGGGAGCACCGGATGCAGGTAACGGAGGTTCATCCGCCCGGTCACCGCGACCACCCCGTATGCCATCAGCGCACACGTCATGGCTTCGTCGATACACAGGCTTAACAACCCTCCATGAACATGCCCCGCATAGCTGCAACAGTGCCGCCCGAACGCCCGGCCCGTTACAATCCGGCCATCCGGCATCAAGTCAAACTCGAGCCGGAATTCGGGAGAGGAACAGGCGAAACAATCCCGGTGGTGTTGCCTGCGCAACACCTCGAGTCGCTCCAGCGACGGTTGGACACTCCAATTCACGCCTTTGAGGGATCGGGAAGAATGATCACAGGCCCATCGGCAGAATGCTCCGTTCCGGGGTTGTGATGCGAGAGGCGATGATGCCCTCTCCCATGATCATGGTGGTGATGATCGTGGTGATGATCGTGATCGCCATCCTGCTCATCGCCATGATGGTGATGATGGTCATGTTCACCCTGACAAAGCGCTTCATCCGAAACCTCGGCCTTGGATCCCGCCATAAACGCATCCCGTGCATCCGCGAGCGTCTTACCTTCGGCAACATACAGTTTCAGCCCCGCGGCACGGCAACGTTCCAAAGCCCCCCGGCCCAAATGGCGGCACAATACGGCTTCACACTCCTCGGCCACAAGCGCATCGATCGGGGCGCATTCCCCCGGCTGGCGCACCGCCCGGCTTTCCAGCGGGCGAACACTGCGGGTCACACAATCCACCACCGCAAAATACGGAGCATGTCCGAAATGATTCGATACCGGAGACAACCATCCATTCCACCGGGAAACAGGAACTGCAATTTTCATACCGACAACAAAATGGGCATATGCTCATTTTGTCAATCCCTTTTGGCTTGATTCTTCATCCCTTTGATGCATCCCTCATGATGCATTTCCATTTGCCCCATCCTATGCCCCGACCCACCTGCCCGAGACATATCGCCCACCAACCTCCCTGCGACTATTTCAAACCCGCAGGGATTCCCTTGCGTGATCTGGAGGAAACCGTGCTGCTCCCCGAGGAGGTCGAGTCCCTGCGGCTCGCTGACGCCGAGAACCTCTACAGAGTCGATGCCGCCGCACGCATGGGCGTCTCCCGCCAAACCTTCGACCGCATCGTCAGAAAGGCCCGCCACAAAGTCGCAGTCGCCCTTACCGAGGGCAATGCGCTTCGATTGGAACGCACCCCATCCAGGGACACACCCCCTCAAGAT
>JAFGAQ010000051.1 GCA_016933595.1 Opitutales bacterium
ATGGGTAACCGATCCGGCCCGTATCCACATCTCGGGAGGCAGCATGGGGGGCGGAGCCACCTTCAGACTGGCATCACGGCATCCACACCTCTTTGCGTCCGGCAGACCCACCTGTGGGTTTGCCGATGACAAACCGCTCGGCAACCTCATCGACTTTCCACTGTATGCAACCCACAGCAAAGATGATCCGGTGGTTCCCGCTCTTCACTCGATCGGACCTATGAACTGGATTATTAACCATGGTGGGAGTGCCATCCTCGACCTCACCGATGGGCTCGGACATGCCGCATGGGATTACGCCGAAGGCAACACACGCGGCACCGAATGGGCACTCAGACAAGTCCGGCCGGACTCACGGGAAGTCCGCAGAATTGACTACACCGCCACAGACGGCAACGCCACGTCTGCGTGGTGGGCTTCCATTGCTGAGTGGGGAGACCTTGAGGGTGCCGCTCGTTTTGTCGTCAACGCGGGCTCCGATGGAACCCTTCACGCTCACCTTTCGAATATCCAAAGCCTGCGCATCAACCTTGCCCAATCCCCTTACCATCAACACAAACTGCAATCCATCAGCGTGAACGGAGGAATTCCGGTTCCGGCTCCGGATGCGCTCACTCAGGACACCATCCACATCACGCAGGGCGAAAACGGTGAATGGAACGTCACAAACGAAAAGCCTGTCCCGGACATCTCCCGTCTGAGAACCCCCGGCAGTGCGTGGCTTCTCTACAATGGCGAGCCACTCCTGATCGTTCGGGGAACATCCGACAAACCGGATGCAGTGGAAGCTATGCGGCTGGCGGCCGAAGCGGCATCACGCAGCCCCCACCCCTCATGGCGCTGGATCTTCGATCCGTCCGATGCGGGACCGGAGGGGGTCCCCCACACCCATTTGCTGTACGGAAACCTTCCCGTGAAAGCAGACACGGAAGTAACGGACGAAGACATCAAAAACCACCACCTGGTATTGATCGGAAACGTCGCACAGAATTCATTGGTCGCGAGACTGGCACTCGATTTGCCCGTAAAAATCACCGAAGGTTTTATCACGTGCACGGATGGTTGGCAAACACCCGCCAAGAACCGGGCATTCGCGGTCACGTTTCCAAATCCAAGAGCTCCCCATTACCTGATTCACTGGTATGCGGCCGGAGATACCAAAGGATACGCTCCCGATCCAATCTCCCATAAGGTGATCGCCGGAACATTTTTTGGAGCCGATTTCGCAGTTGCTGAAATCGATAAACCCGCGCTCGTAGCGACCCGCCGCATGGACACACAATGGAATTGGATTGCTCCGGATGAAACCCTTGATCCTGCGCTTCCCAAGCGAATCCGCACTCACGGAGACCTCCGCCAGCTGATCTCACAGGCGATGATCCTCGAGACCAACAGCGACTACGCCATCGTGCACTCGGAAATCGATTCCAGTCTTGAAGCACTTGTACCCGGAAAAGCAACCCGCAGCACCGTGACCGCCCCACTGGTAAACCAGCATTTCGCGGTAATGGAACTCCCCGCAACCGATCTCATAGAGGTCGCCAATCTACTGGCCACCACCAAAGGATGGAGGGCATCCGCTTCGGTCTATCCACGTGTTCTCGAAGCAACCATGGATAAAGATCGACTCTATCGGGTTGCTATCACGACAGAAGCGGTTTGGCCATTCAACAGCGTTGGTAAAGTAATGCCCCTTTCCTACAAACAATGCGAAGGGACACTACCAGAAGTCATTGTAAAACATTGGCATCACATCTCGCGGTAAGCCCCTTTCTGTACAGGATATCGCGCTCTACGATACCAGCCCGCCCGGGATACGCGGAAGCGGATCGATGGGTATGCGCGATCGGATCCGGTTTTCTCTTTTCGGGTTGATGAAGCTCGACTCCCTGCAAATAGGATCAAAAACAAACAATCCGGTAACACAACGGTAACACGGCATAACTAAGCTCGGGACATCCAAACAAAAAAGGAGTGTCCCTATGAAAAAGAAAAGCTTCGTTGCTGAAACTGTCACCATCGCGATCGCAATCCTGATTGCGAACTCCGGATTCATGGCGCTTTCCTCCGGGAATCGGCCCGGACACATCCAACACCCGGATTCCCGCATCACCGACACGTCTGGCACGGGCATTGAGAACCCGGAGGCTTTCGACGTCATGCTCTGGGAAGACTGCAACGAAACCGTATCCAAAATCATCCGCACAATCTATGTGAGGACCAACACCCTCCAACGCGCACAGCGCAAGTCGATCCGATAGAGCAGCCCTGTACCGGTTCTGGATCGGCTGTTCTCCATCCAGCATTTCCAATCGCCATGAAATCACATTGTATCCTCTTAACCTCAGCAATTCTGTGCCTGGCAGCCATTCCAGCCGCTGCTCAATCCACTCCCACCATCAGCACAGGGGGCGAATTCCTGCAATCCAGCAAGACCGGGTTCGATGCGTCCAATGATGGGTTCACCCTACGGAAAGCCTCTGCCGAAATCGCTTACACTCAACCTTACGGCATTGCCTCATCTGCCACCATCGGATGCAGCGTCGGACGGCTCGACTACGATTTCGACAAAAACGCCTTCAACAACCTGTTATGGGAGAAGATCAACGAGTTCAACGCCATGATGATGGGAAGCCACAACATCAACGCATCCTGGAATGCAGTCGGGCTCGGATTCATCCGCAGCGCATACGACACCGAAGCCCGTTTTGAGGACAGTATCACATGGGGCACCGGAGTCGGGTTTCAACACAACGTGTCCGACACACTGTCTTTCGTCTACGGATTGGCTTATCTAACCCGTCTTGAAAGGGATGGTCTGTTCCTCCCTGTATTCGGCATCGAATGGCAAATAACCGATCGCCTGAAAATGAATGGGCTCATGGGGCTCGATTTGGAATACGATCTCTGGGGCGATTCAAGCGGGTTCCTCAGTGCTGGATTCGACTGCGAATTGACCGACTTCCGCGTCAAACGCGACCCGATGACCGGCCGCAAATCCGCAGTCGAACCCAACGCGGGCGCATTCTACGTATCCTACGCCCACAAGCTCACCGATCAGGCATCGTTTTTTATTAAGGTCAGCACATACGGAGAACAGAAATACAAGACCTACTCAGATGACCGGAAAATCTCCACTTTGGAGGCGGATTCCTTCGTGCTCTACGGAGCAGGATTCAGCCTCGTTTTCTAAATGCTCCAAACCACCTTTTTTCATACATGAACAGCACCCATACCATCTCTATGATCAGCGCCCTACTCATCGGATTGTCACCGGAAATCCTCTCAGCAAATGACGAGCTGTGGCAAAAATGTGTAACGTTCGTCAACAACGCTCCCACGATGGTCCCCGGAAGGATTGAACTCAAGGAAACCGTCACGGACGAAAAAGGGAAGATCCATCAGGACTCATCAACCACACTCGACTTGTTCTCTAACGAACCGGGCATCGGCGTGCACCTCGTTTGTTTTCTCGAAAACGGCAAGGACGCAACCGAGGATTCCCGTGAGATGATCGAGGGGGTTGCCTGCTCCGAACTGCGATCATGGAAGAAAGAAATCCCTTTCATTGCGACCGATCCCACCGCACTTATCTCCAGCGTGCACCCGGCCCGGCTCAACGTGAGGGGATCTGAATGCATCGGATACCGCTTCGAGATCGATGACTCGAATGTCGCCGAAGCCGCAGGACAACCGTTCCACCTGAAAGGAGTCATTTGGATCGACCCCGCAACCGCGATTCCCCTGCAGATCGAAACGGAAATGGTGGATCTTCCGAAAAAAGATGGAGATGCCGAGATCCTGAGTTTCACGAGAACCGTTACCTTCTCAATGGAAAACGGTTCATGGATCAAAGACTCCGAGTCACTCGACGTTGAGCTCAAAGCAAAAATGCTCTTCGGCCGGAAAAACTTCAAAGTCCGCAACCGCTCTTCCTTTCACAAACATTGGAATCTGAACGCCGGAAACACCACATCCGGAACGGGGCAAATTCCGCCAGCGGACAAGATTCCGCACACAGAAAGCCAAACCGGATGAATCCGGCTGCGGGGAGGTCCACGTTTTGGTTGGACGTGGGCTGCCCCGATTGATACTTCCTTCATTCTTTCACAACCATTCCGATCCATCATGTTTTACTTCCCGAAACTCAATAAAGGCATCCTCTTGGGATTATTCGCAGGACTGATGCTGAATCAACCCGGCTATTGTGAAACAACTTCCTTCGCGAAGGACCAGATCGCGGCACACTTTTCGCAGGTGTTCGGAGAACCCGGGAAGGATGAAAGCGCTCCGGCTTCGCCCTTGATCCCCGAATCCGGAATCGGGGACAGCATCTGGGATGTAGAATCCAGCCTTTCCGTCAGCGGAACATGGATCGCCCCAACCGAGGTGAAATACCATCCGGCAAGCGACATCCAAACCTCTTTCGGACACCTGACCTATGGCCTGTCCATTCCATTGAGTCCCGGAAAAACCCTCGGGATCGTCACAACCGCAAGTCAATTCCACATTTCCGAGAGTGGTCCGGTGGAGGGGCATGTGTTTCCGTTCTCCGATATCTGGCAATTGGACGCCGGGATCGTCTACACCCACAACATCAACCCGCGACTCGATATTTTCGGAGGAATCTCCGGGATCATGTCCGGGGGAAACAGCCACACCATCAAGGATGGTATCAACGGACTGGGATACATCGGAGGGGTCTTCAGGATCACCCCGAACCTCAGTGCCGCAGCCGGGATTGCGATGGCACCTGACCATACCGCTGATCAACGTTCAGTTCCACTGGTAATGCTGGATTGGCGTATCAATGACAGCTGCAGATTGTCTGTCCGAAACGGTGTGTATTTCGAATACGCCCACAATGGAGATTGGAAAAATGTGGTTGGAGCAGGCATCGACGGATACTCATGGCTGGTGGATCTCAAAGGCGACTCATTCCCTCAAAACGAAAATAAGGAGTATGCGCTGGAGGTTGTGAATGCATCAGGAGGTATCTTCTATCGCCACACCTTCGATAGTAAGTTGGAAGCAACAGCGAAAGTCATCCTATCCAACTGGAACCAGATAGGCATCTATCGGGATGACGATGAGATCCGCATCGATGAGTTCAAAACATCGGTCGGTTTCAGCCTCTCGCTGGGTTACCGTTTCTGATTCTGAGGTTTTCTGAAATGAGGAAATTGAGGCTCACATCGAGATTCGGGATGGCACGATCCCTACGCTCTCCGGCTCTCCTGATCGTAGTCGTGGGTCTCTGTGCATGTGCCGGTCTCCAGGCAGCTCCAGAAAGAAGTCCGGAAATTCCCTGGAAATCGGGAGAACGCATGGTCTACGAGTCCCTGAACCGGGATGAAACCCGGACGCTGGGATACCTTGCCTTGTCGATCCATGCTTCACGAGCCCATAACCAACCCACGTGGAAGATTGAAAGCCGCGATTCCCGCGATTCGACCGCTTACGCCATGGTCGAGGTCGATGCCGAATCCTTCCTTCCGATACACAGCCTGTTTCGGAAAGATGGCCTGGGCGAAATCGAAGCACATTATCAGGAGGAGGGAGTATCGGTCTCCCATCGCCTGAGGCAAGATGGCTCCAAACTCAAACAGAGGGACCGGACATACGAAATCTACCAGAGCTGCTACCTGATGCGGCGGTTTCCCGTCCAAAACGGATATCAGGAGCCGGTCTATCTCGTGGATTCCACCCGACCGGCGAAACAGATTCCGGCGCTGATGCGCATCACTGAAATCAAAACCCTTTCCACCATTCATGGGGACCAGCTCTGTTACAAGGTCACCACACTTGTCGGCGAAAGCCGCATGCATTTCTGGATCGGGATCGACGATAAAAGGTGGATCTACCGTATCGAGAATGAAGGGATCGGAGTTATGCGCCTGATCAATGCCATTCCAGACGCATCCACCGTCTCCCCTTACTTTGAAGGGGGTTCCCCCGAGGCCCCCTTTAACCTGACGCTTCCGGCGGACTGGCTCGCGTTTCCGGTGCCGGATTCATCGGGGAAAGTAAAAGGAGAACAGATCACCATTTTGCCCTCCGGTGGGATCGGATCACTCACCTTGAGCCGCCATCCGAAAATGGTGGCTCTGGATCAGGTTTACAATGGCTCAATCAGTTGGTTGAAGGAAAACCGGAGACATTTCTCGCTCGATCCTTCGTCAGTGACCGAAATCCGCTCAGAACACATCCATGGGCGGTCATTCACCGGCACCTATCAGGAAAGCCGCAATAGCATGTCCCTGTTTCACGCACTGGTGGAACAAGGCGAGCATCTCTACATCTTCACTGCCCACTCTCCATCCAGTGGTTTCCAGGAGATGGAGGAATCCCTCCACAAGATCGTTGAATCCCTGCAGTCAGTCGAACGCTAACCGGTTTTTCCGGACGACCACGAGCATCCTCAACAAGTGGGGATGGATGGTCCTCCTTTGCCTCCTACCCATCCGTCTCGTCGCTCAGCCAGTCAATCCCGAGCAAGTCACTCCGGACTGGGCTCTAACCCTCGAAAAAGCCATTTTTCATGAGGAGATAAAGGGCGATATCGCTGCTGCATCCATACTTTACACAGACATCCATCGCAATCCCACAGTCCCCGGTCCAGTCGCTGTCGAAGCCCTTTGTCGCGACATCATTTGTCACTTGGTTCTCCACAGCGAAAAAGAGGCCCACGCGCTCTTCAAAACACTTCAGACCAGCTTTCCCGGAGAAGAAGAATGGATTCAATACATCTCCCAACATGTCCCGGATTCCTTTTTGCGGAAGCCGGTTCTATGGGAGGACCATGCGTCTGACCAGTATGAATGGAGGCAGACAAGCGACAACTCATGGGCCGGTCATTCAGCAATCGAAACGCGCAGGATTCCCGACGGCGACACCTCCTGCTGGAGGCTTTCCGTGCGCTCAATCCACCCGGACGGGTACCGGATCATCCGCGTGGACTTCGATCCGGTCACGCTCGAACCGGTATACAGTCAAACCAGAACCCGCGCATGGCTGCCTTTTGAAAAAGCTCTCATCCCTCAGCTCTCATCGGACAACTTGACCGCGTATCCGGGAGATACCGAAACGATAGGATTCCTCATCCGGCACTACCCTCTGTCCCTTGGTCAGCAAATCGACACCGATTTATTCGACCCGTCCGAAGGGGTGTCGACCCGGGAAAACCTAGAAGTGCCGTCCCTCGAAATGGTCGACACCGCAGGCGCCGGCCGCATCGCCGCGTTTCGCGTGGATGTCCTGAACGCCAAAACACCCCGGCGGTTCTGGATCGAACAAGCCGGGCCATTCAGGCTCATTCAAGCGGAAGATGGATACATCCGTGGTCGATTGCATGCCCAACGGAACATCCAATCCGACACGTGGATCCAAACCGAATGCGGACCCATTGTTGTCGAACATCCATCCTCTTGGGTCGCCGCAACCGGGCCGGATAAGGAGGACGATGGGCAACCGCCAGTCATCCTGATGGTGCCAGACCTCAAGGCACGTGTTTGGATCATCAGTCCCTCTGATCTCCCCCGATCCGGAAACACAGGAGTCCCGGAGTCGATAAAACAGCTGATCGTC
>JAFGAQ010000349.1 GCA_016933595.1 Opitutales bacterium
TGAAAACGCCATCGTGATAGGCAAGTGCCGTGGCCGCGATAACCGGACTGGCGGCAGCGGGAAGGGTTTTGGGGCGGGAAGCATGTATCCAATGGATCAGTTTCATGAAAGGGATGATACTGGATGCGGACGGCTTGTGTGCGTTGATCGTGTCAACTCCCGGAGGGGGAAGTCTTCGTTCCTTGTCCGGCGTTTTCGTGCGGGGAAAGCAAGTATAAGACAGCTTCCTCGAGTTGGCGGTCCCGGGGACGTGCTGCAGCGGAATGTTCCGGTTGTTCCATGAACGGGAGTAAGGGTTCGTCCGCTGGTTTGTGGTATACGGCCAGGTTTTCGTTGTGCGAGTGGATTACCTGAATGTCAGGTGCTATCCCGATTTCGTGGAAAGAAGTGTTGTCGGGAAGGATACAGTAACCGGTTGTGACTTTAAATCCTCCCCCATCTCCGGATGCATATACGCTCTGGATTGAGCCTTTTCCGTGGGTCTTTTCGCCTACCAGCTTTGCTTTCTTCGAAACCTTGAGCGATCCGGCAACGACTTCCGCAGCACTGGCAGAAAACGGGTTGACGAGAACCGCGACGGGAATGGCGGGAATATACCGCGGTTCCATGGAATGGAAACTGCGGTTGTCGATCGGACGCTCGCCCCTGGTTGAAAGCAAGGGTTCGCCTTCTTCGAAAAAAGGATCCAATACATCGAGAGCGGCATGAAGAACCCCTCCGGTGTTATTCCGCAAATCCAGTATGATCCCTTGAAAGGATCGTTGTTCCAAGACACGAATAGCGGACACAAATTCTTTGCCAGTGTTTTTTCCAAACTGGGCGATGCGAATATAGAGAATGCCCTGTGGCAGCACTTCGATCCGATCAACGGTGGGAATTTCGACGGCTTTTCTTTCCATCGAAAAGGCAATAGGCGTTGGTGTGCCTTCGCGCGCTATCCTAAGGGTGATCTTGCTGCCGTCCGGACCCCGGATTCTATTCACCACCTCACTAAGATTGAAGCCTGACACATCCTCATCATTCACCTGCAGGACACAATCCCCGGCCTGAATTCCGGCTTTTGAGGCGGGTGATCGGTCAAATACCTGTACCACGCGCGGGGGCGAATCCGTGTCTGCCGAAAGCGTGACTCCAATGCCAACGTATTCCTGAGCCGTATCGATATAGAAATCTCTGAACTCATCGGCTGAGTATACGGTGGAATGCTGGTCCACTGCCTCAACCGATTCCTCGAACTCCGAGGGCTTGAGGGTTCTGGCTTTTTCGGTCCACGGGTCGGCCGAAAGGATGTCGGACGTCTCCCGGATGAGGGAGAAAGGAAACCTCCGGATGGAGGGTGGTGGAGCGCCTCCCGATGTGAACTCAAGAAGCTCTCCTGCCCATTGGTGGAGGCAAACCCCTGCGGCGATGATCACGAGCATGAAAAGGGTATTGAACACCCGAAAGTGCTTCCACCGGTTTTCTTTCTCGTTAATTTTCATGCCGTTGCCCATTCTGTGGCGGGTTCCAGCCTAACTGTTTTCCAGTCGTTTGCGCGACCTGAACTGTTGGATCTGCTGGAGGATGAAGTAGACATCGCTCTCGGGAGGGAGTGCATCCGTCGCATGTCTATCTGCAACAAGTGGTCCGGGCCAAATAGATACCACGAAAACCCGCACGTTTGCGAGCCACAAGGGAGCGACCACAATCCAAGCCGGGATCGGGAGGACATGCAGCCATGCCACGATGATCCCCAAACCCGAAAGGAGTCCGGATACCAAGGGTCCGGACCCGGCAATCAATAGCACCTCGCCCACGGTGCGGGGTGGTGGGGTGTAGTGGGTGAATCCTTTGTTCCATGGCCATGTACCGAAATGGATCATTCGCAGGGAAGATATCGCCGTGGCGTCGTGTTTCAATCCCCCCACGACGATACCGCAGTTTTTTTTGCCCATGATTCTGGCGGCTACCCAATGCCCGGTTTCATGCAGTAATACCGCGAGACATTGCCCGATTGCCCAGAAAACCCATACGATCAGCAGCACCACGATGAGTGCCAGTATGAAAGCGTATCCGGGGGTGTCTTGTGCCATGAAAGCCGATTGGATTCCTAAAGGTGAGAGGGCGCTTTGTGTGGAAATTGAACCGTTGCCGCTTTGTGTCGATGCCGGTGTTGGCGTATGGCGGCATGGTCCAGAACTGTGGACAGCATCTGTCCGGTGGTGAGCCCGTGCGCACTGCGAAGCTCGGCTACGCTGGAAGCATGCCCAACGAAGGAATCCGGCCAACCGATCCTGCAGACCGGAGTCGAAAGTGCTGCGTCTTGAATGCACTCCTGTATTGCCGAACCGAATCCTCCGGCTTTCACCTGATCTTCCATTGTCACGATCAGCGAGGCGTCGGCACACTGTTCAATCAGGAGGTTCCTGTCGATTGGTTTGGCAAACCGCGCATCCACCACTCCAACCGAAAGCCCGGAGTTTTCCTCAATGAGGGGTGCCAGAAGCATCGCTTCTTTGACCATCGGGCCAAGTGCCCAAATCACACAGTCTTTTCCGCTGACGATCACTTCGGCCTTTCCGATTTCGAGGATCCGGGGTTCTTCCTTGATCGGAACCCCTTCGGCATGTCCCCGCGGGTATCGGATAAACATGGGACCTCCCACATGAAGGGCGGTTGCCAGCATATCGCAGAGCGCATCCTCATCTCCGGGTTGCATGATCACCGCATTCGGGATGCAGCGCAGGAACGAAATATCGAACAA